>JBFWSD010001327.1:0-2501 GCA_050248575.1 Gemmataceae bacterium | reverse complement strand
CTCTTCAACAAGCAAGTCATCCTGGGCAACTACGCTTCCAAGGAGAAGCTGACCGAGAACGAGATCGGCCAGATAGGCACCGACCTGGAAAGGCTGGTCCTGGAAGTGGAGAGGCTGTCGCGCCCGGCCGCCCGCCGCTAATCGAAGAGCACGCCGGCAATCAGGCCCAACGTCTCTAACTTGTACCACGCGTCGAAAAGAGACACGTCCACATTCGACTGCTCAACGCGGTGCAGCCGGCGCCCGTCTTGCCGGGCATCGAGATGCGCTTTCACGGCTCTCAGGTAATCGTCAGCGCTGAAAGAGTAGCCCCGTGCCTGGGCGATGTGGAGGATGGCTGCCAGCGCTTCTTCTCTGTTGCCCTGCGGCACTGCGCGCACCTCTGCTTGCAGGGCCGGTTCACGCGGTAGCAGATTGATGAACTCGCTGGCTTTCTCGACAGACATGGATCACCTCCTGGCCACATTCTACCAGGAGGTGACGCGGCGAGGTCAAACACGCTCGGACATGCGCAGCTGGGCGCGGGCACGCTCCTGGGCACGCACCTTGGCCTGGTGTTCTTCGGGCGTGGCTGCGGCGAGCGATGCGACCAGGGTCTCCTCGGCAGCAGCGCGATTGATGTCGCTGGCTTTCAAGGCCCGCGCCGTCAGCACGGTTACCACGTTGTCGCGCACTTGTACGAAGCCGCTGTCGACGAAGAAACGCCGAACCTCGTCCCCCTTCTTGATGCGCAGCTCGCCATAGCCGAGCCGGCCAATCAGCGGAGCACGCCCGGGCAACACGCCGAGCTCGCCGTCGTACATGGGCAGCGCGACGAAGTCCACCTTGTCGTCGAGGACTGCCCGCTCAGGCGTGACGACCACGCACCGCACCGTTCTGCCGCTGCTTGCTTCCATCACATCCTCCCGTCGCCCACGCTCCGGGTCATTGTCACGCTCCGGGCTCGCCGGCGAACGCTTCGCGTTCACCACGCGCGACTTATTGCTGTAGCTTCTTGGCTTGCTCGGCGGCTTCTTCGATGCCGCCCACGTAGAGGAAAGCCTGCTCGGGCAGGTGGTCCCACTTGCCGTCGACGATTTCCTGGAAGCTGCGGATGGTGTCGGCCAGCTTGGTGACTTTGCCCTTCTTGCCCGTGAAAGCCTCGGCCACGATGAAGGGCTGCGACAGAAAGCGCTCGATGCGCCGGGCCCGCGACACCACCTGCTTGTCTTCTTCGCTCAGTTCTTCCACACCCAGAATGGCAATGATGTCTTGCAGCTCGCGGTAACGCTGCAAGATCTGCTGCACGCGGCGGGCAATCGCGTAATGCTCCTCGCCCACGTACTGCGGATCGAGAATACGGCTGTTCGACGCCAGCGGGTCGATGGCCGGGTAGATGCCCTTCTCGGAAATCGACCGTTCCAGGTAAATGAAGGCGTCGAGGTGCTGGAAGGCGTTGGCCGGGGCCGGGTCAGTCGGATCGTCGGCCGGTACATAGACCGCCTGCACGCTGGTGATGGCCCCGCGCGCCGTGCTGGTAATGCGTTCTTGCAGTTCGCCCATCTCGGTGGCCAGGGTGGGCTGATAACCCACGGCGCTGGGCATACGGCCCAGGAGCGCCGACACTTCCGAGCCCGCCTGCGAGAAGCGGAAGATGTTATCGACGAAGAGCAGCGTGTCGGCGCCGGTCGAATCGCGGAACCACTCGCACATGGTGAGAGCGGACAGGGCTACCCGCAGGCGAGCGCCGGGCGGCTCGTTCATCTGCCCGAACACCATGGCGGTTTGTGTGAGCACGGAGCGGCCCGTGGTGCCGATCTGGGTTTCTTGCATTTCCAGCCAGAGGTCGTTGCCCTCGCGGGTGCGTTCGCCCACGCCGGCAAACACGGAGTAGCCGCCGTGCTGGCTGGCAATACGTGCAATCAGTTCGGTGAGGATGACGGTCTTGCCCAGGCCGGCGCCGCCGAACAGGCCGGCCTTGCCGCCGCGCACGAGCGGCGTGAGCAGGTCGATGACCTTGATGCCGGTCTCGAAAATCTCGGTCTTGGGCGACAGGTCGGCGAAGGCGGGCGGCTCGGCATGGATCGAGCGCGTTTCCTTGGCGTTGACCGGGCCGCGGCCATCGATCGGTTCGCCTAGCAGGTTGAAGACGCGGCCGAGCGTTTCCTGTCCGACGGGCACCTGCACCGGCTTGCCCGTATCGGTCACCTTCATGCCGCGATACAGCCCGTCGGTGGATCCCAGGGCCACGCAGCGCACGCGGTTGCCCCCCAGGTGCTGCTGCACCTCGCCGGTGAGGCGGATCGACACCCCCTTGTATTCGCCTTCGACGTGCAAGGCGTTGTAGATCTCGGGGAGGTGCTCATCGCCAAACTCGGCGTCGAAGGTGGAGCCGATGATCTGGACGATCTCGCCCACCTTGCCTGCGGTTGCCTGTCCGTCGGTTGCAGTAGCCATCAAAAACCTCAAGTAGAACCGTCATCAGAATTCGATCGTTCGCCCCGCTGCGATGTTGTCGACTA
>JBFWSD010001326.1:0-2504 GCA_050248575.1 Gemmataceae bacterium | reverse complement strand
TGCTGGATCTCCTCGCTCCACACGCCGCCCACTGGCGCCGGACCGCTGGGGGCATCGGGCACGGGGGCCGCGCCCGCCAGCGCGGGCGTGACATGCTCGCGCAGGTCTTCGGCCTTGTCGGTCTCCTCTTCGTCGGGGACCGGTTCCGCCTCGGGCGGCGTTGTTGCGGCCGGAGCTTCAACCTCCGGGGCAGCTTCATTCTCGAAGACCGGGTCTTGCGGCGGCTCCACCGGCCCGTCCTGGTTCTCGAGGACCGCGTGCTCCTCTTCCTCGTCGTCGTCGGGGTCGACCGGCGGCGCGAAGACGGCGGGCGGCGGCAAGGGGGCGGCGAGCACCGCGGCGGCGCGGCCCGGTTCGTGCGTGCCGTACATCGTCACCACCCAGGCAAAGAACAGCACGAAGAAGACGAGCAGGATCTCGCCCTGCAGGAAGGGCCACTCGTTGGCCGCGCTGTAGCGCATTGGATCCCAGCTGGCGAGGCCAAAGAGCAGCCGCGTGATCTGGGCCAGCGGCCAGGGCGAGACCAGCAAGATGCCGACAATGCGGGCGGGTGTGCCGTCGAGCACGCGCAGCTTGCCCCAGCGCAGCCTGGCGGCAACCAGCAAATACACGCCGAGCCCCAGGGCCGCGATCTCGATCGCCAGCAGTGCTTGTTTCAGATCGTTCATCCCCGACGATTCTAAAGCACGTACGGACCAGGCGGGAGTGTCATTTGCCCGGGAGTCGATGCTGGATGCCGTCGTCGGCCGATCCTCACTGGTTGCTGGCGCCCGAAGCGCGGCGATGCGCCCGCGGTGGCCAATGATGCAAGTGCTCTCTGGCAAGGCAGGATCTCCAAAGTGATGATGACACACCGGCGGCCCGGCGCCGTTGGCGAACGCGCGAGACCAGGCGAAGCGCGAGACACCCGCGCGTTTACCTGGATTCTGCGCCGGGCAGCGTCGAACAACGTGTCAGGCTTGTCTGTCGCAGCGATAAAATTCCGCAAGCCGCCGAGAGCGGGCTCCCGAAGCGTACCCGGTCGCGCGGGCCCCATCCTTTCTCCGATTTTTTCCCATCGTGCCGATTTTGGGGTGGCATTGCTCCCCACCCCTTGCACACTTCGGTTGCACAGCGACGGCTGTTATGCAATCGCTCCAGGCGCTAGCGGTTTCGCGGCTTGGGGCGAAAAACGCCGAAATCCAAGTGTGCAAGCGGCGAGCCCGCGGGGCCACGCTGACACATGCACGATCGCTGGCGCGCGGCGCATTCACCAAGCGCGCTGGGGTGTATATACCCTTGATTCTGCGCCAAGGAGAGCAAAGTTAGCTGTCTGGTTTGTCTGTCCGGTCAGCCCGAAGAGAAGGTGACCCGTGGGATGCGGAAGGATGTGAATCGTGGAATTGCCGTCCTGACGAGGCAACCCGGGAGTTAACAAGGAACGGACGGGGATCGCTTGCCCCTTGCAGGTGTCATCGGCCTGCCGAGGCCAGCAGGGCGCCGGGCTGCGCCCTTGTCTTTGCCGTGCGCGAAGTTTCAATGCCGATGCAGATGGTTGCGGAAGCTCAGGGATCAGGCCTCGCCCCTCACGCCAGGATCTCGGTGGCGACGTGGCCGGAGACGTCGGTCAGGCGGAAGTCGCGGCCCGCGTAGTTGAAGGTGAGCCGTTCGTGGTCGAGGCCCAGCAGGTGGAGCACGGTGGCGTGCCAGTCGTGGATGTGCATGCGCTTGTCGACGGCCTGGTAACCGAACTCGTCGGTGGCGCCGAAGCGCAGGCCGCCCTTGACGCCGCCGCCGGCCATCCAGAGGGTATAGCCCTTGTTGTTGTGATCGCGGCCCGTGCCGCTCTGGGCGTAGGGGGTGCGGCCGAACTCGCCCGCCCAGATGATGAGCGTGTCGTCGAGCATGCCGCGCTGCTTGAGATCGGTGAGCAGGGCCGCGACGGGCTGATCGGTCGCCACACAGCTCTTCTTCAGCGCATCCGCGAGCATGAAATGATGGTCCCAGCCCACGGGGGCGGTCACCTCGATGAAGCGGACGCCCGCCTCGGCCAGCCGCCGGGCCAGCAAGCACTGCCGGCCAAAGCGATCGGTCGGCAGCCCTTGCCCGACGCCATAGAGCTCGAGCATCGACGCGGGTTCTGACTTGAGCTCGAGCAGGTCGGGAATCTGGTCCTGCATGCGGAAGCCGAGCTCGAAGGACTCGATGGCCCCTTCGATCTCGGGATGATGCTGATCGCGGGCCAGCTTGTGGGCGTTGAGGGCACGCACCAGGTCGAGCTGTTCGCGCTGGCTGGCGCGGCTGAGTTTCTCATTCTTGATGTTGCGCAGGGGCGGCCCGGGCTCTTGATCGATGCCGAGCAGGGCGGCGTAGAAACCGGGGATCTGATTGGTGCCGATCTTCGTCCCCTGGAAGATCGCGGGCAGGAAAGCGCTGCCATAGTTGCGGGCGCCGCCATTGTCGGAAGGCGGATTCAGCGAGATGAAGCCGGGCAGGTTGGTGTTCTCCGTGCCCAGGCCGTAAAG
>JBFWSD010001325.1:0-2507 GCA_050248575.1 Gemmataceae bacterium | reverse complement strand
AGGACCGCACCATTCGTGTGTGGGACATCGCGTCAGGCAAGCATCGCTCGCTGGCTGTCGATGGGGACGTGACTGCGCTGGCTTGCTCACCGGATGGCAAACTCCTGCTGGGAGGAGGCCCCGATTTCGGTCTGCGGCTCTGGGACCTCGCCAGTTCTCCGCAGGCCAGGATCAGATCATTCGCGTCTGGTCCGCGGACTCGGACAGAGACCAGGATGTGCTCGACACAGACCAGGACTACGTGGCCGCCGTGAGATTCTCGAGCGACGGTCGCTGGGCCCTCTGCATGGGCTCACAACCTGCCGTGGCTGTCTGGGACATGCAGAAACGCAAGATCACCCGGCGGCTCAACTCCGAGGAGATCTTTCGCGCACTCGCCGACGGGTGCGTGTCGAGGGATGGCCGCCGCGCCCTCACCTGGGGAGATCGTCACGATCTCTATTTGTGGGACCTGGAACAGGGCCGCTTCCTCAAGGCCATTTACCTGGATACCCTTGCGCTCGACGATCGTATCACTGCACTCGCGCTCTCGAACGACGGCAAGCGCGGGTTAGTGTCTGTCCGCAAGCAGGGCGTCTACATCGTCGACCTCAACACGGGCAAGCCGGTGCATCTCTTTGCTGAACATGACGGGAACGTGAACTGCCTGCTCGTTACGGGCGATGGCCGTTCGGTCGTGTCGGGTGGAAGTGACGGCGAGATCCGACTGTGGCGACTGCCCGAGTGAGCATTCATCAGGAGCAAGTCATGCCCATTCCCCTCTTCTGTCCGCAATGCACGGCCGGTGTCAGGGTGACGGAGGAACAGCGCGGCGGAACCATCACATGCCCCCAATGCGGACAGCCGTTCCCGGTGCCGGCGGCAGCCAGCCACCGCGAACACGTTCAGGAAAGCAGGCCGTTAGCCTCGTTCGTGGCAACGATTGCCGATAGCGAGCCCGCGTTCCGGCATCGGCGCGCGCTGCTGGGCGTGGTGGCCTTCGTTGCAGCGATCAGCTTGGTGGCAGTGAGTCTGGTGGTCGTGCTGATCAGCGGGGCCTGGCAGACTTCGCGTTCGCCCGAACCGGATAAACCGGCCGAGGCGGAGACTCCAGTCAAGGAAAGGACCCTGTCCTGCCTGGCCCTGAAAGCGCACGAGTCGGACGTGATCGGCCTGGCCTTCACACCGGAAGGCCGGCTGGTCTCGGCGGCGCAGGATGGCCAGGCTCTGGTCTGGGATGCAGCCGCCGGCAAGGTGCTGGCCCAGTTCAGCGGCGCCAAGGATGAGTTTCACAAGATGGCCCTCTCGCCCGATGGCGGCACCATAGCGCTGGCAGGCAGCAAGGACACCGTCCAGCTTTACCAGCTGCGCAACGAACAAGAACCTCTGACGATCCTGCAGCCACGAAATCAATTCGTCTGTTCGTTCGTCGCCTTCAGCGCCAACGGCAAGTCGCTCCTCAGCGGACACGGTGACCGAAGACTGCGCTACTGGGACCTCACCACCAAGTCCCTGCTCCTCGAAGTTCCCACGGGCACCGCGAACCGCCACGCCGTTTATTCGCCCGACGGCAAATGCATTGCCATGGAGGTGTACGAGGAAGGAATCCAACTGCTCAACCTGGATGGCGCGACGCTGGCAACGCTGCCGCCCGAGCGTGACGACACGAATCGGCCGTTCTTCATCCGGAGCCTGGCTTTCACCCGCGACGGCAAGACCCTGTACGTGGCCAACGACGACGGCAGCGTCGTCTTCTGGGATGTCGCTTCGGGCAAGCGCCGGGGCGAATTACAGCACGGGTCGCCATCCTGCCTGGTTGCCCTCACCCAGAACGATCAGCTCGTGGCCACGGCCAGCAATCGCGAGGTCAAGTTGCACGACCGCGCCACCGGGCATGGAGATCCGCATCTGGGATGTCGCGACCGGGAAACAGATAGGGCAACTGCGCTCTGCAGACGAAAAATACATCGAAGCACTCGCCTTTTCCCACGACGGCAAAAAGCTGGCTGCAGGCTGGGACACGGAGATCCGCATCTGGAAGGTGGCCGACTTGCGGCTGGAGCGCTAGCTAGCGGATCTTGCCGTCGAGAACGGCTTGCACGTTCCACGAGATCACACGCATGCCGCTACAGGCCGCCATCAATCGACCGTCGGGCGACATCACCACCCGGCTCGTGAACGTCTGACCGCCCGCCTCGACGAAGCCGAGCTGGCTGTTCCGGTCAACATCCCACAAGCTCACGTTGCCGCCTGAGCGAACAATGGCGGTCCGACTATCGCTTGCAAAGTCCACGAATTCAGCGCCGGCAGTGGGCAAGGGCTTGAGCGAGCGGTTCTTCACCAGTTCGTAGACCAGCCCAGGATGTGGCGCGAGTTGCGATCCAATGAAGGGGCACGAGTAGCAAGCAGAGGTGCCCATGGGCAGGTTGCGACGGCGCTGGACATGTCGATGAGGGCGGGTAAGCTGGTGGGCACACAGCAAGCATCGGTGACGCCTCGGAGCGGAGCATGTAACTCCGCCCCGAGGC
>JBFWSD010001324.1:0-2521 GCA_050248575.1 Gemmataceae bacterium | reverse complement strand
GTTGGAGTTCTACCAGGAGACGCATCCAGAGAACGACGAGCAAGTCTATTCGCTGACGGCCACGCACGTGCCCGCCGAGTCGCGCATCATCGTGACCTGGAGCCGGCCGCAAGACGACGCGGCCAAGGTCCACGAAGTCCGCTTCGCCTTCGAGAACATTCACGGACTCGGCTGGGAACGGGCGCATGCCGCCCCCGGCGGGCTGGTCAAGCCGCGCCGCGACGGCCGCACCATGATCTTCGATTCCGCGGAATTGCCCCTCAACGACGGCAAGGTCCTGTACCTCGCCATCAAACCCGAGAAGGCCAAACTCTTCTCCCAGGTAGCGATCCCACTGGCTCGCTGAAAACCATGAACCGATCACACATCATTCCGGTTTATGTCTGTTCGGCGTATCGCGACATGCAGGCCGAGCGTGCTTACCTGCACGCCCAAGTCTTCCCCGGGCTGGTCGCGCGCTTCGCCAAGCAGGGCTATCACCTCGAGATCATCGATCCTTGCTGCCTTCACCGCGAGGAGGAGGCCGAAGGGATCCACACGCTGGCCGAGCGGCTGTCGACGATCGAGCGCTGTCGGCCCTTCTTCCTCGGGCTTTATGGCACGCGCGACAATCGGATCATCGAACAGGTGCCTCTCGAGGTGGGCCGCCGTTATCCCGAACTGCGGCATTATGTCCGCTCGTCGCGGCTGCAACTGGAAACGGTGCATGGCGTGCTGCGTAGCCCGCGCGAGGCGTGGGGCAGCTTCTTCTACTGCCGCGGCACGGCCTGGCTCGACAATCTCGGCGCGCAGGAACGCCGGCTCTGGCTGCCCGGCGACCCGATGGAACGACACCGCCTGGGCGCTTTCAAGAAGGCCCTGCGTGCCACGGGCCGGCCGCTCCGCGAATACGAGTGCAGCCTGGATGCGACCCGAAAACGCCTGCTGGTGCCGAGCCAGCTCGGCGCGTGGGTGCAGGCGGATCTGCTGCGTGTGCTGGATCAGTTGCCCCGCCGCGGTTTTCAGCCGATGTCGCGGGCACGTTCGGTGGTGGTCAACAAGCCGTTGCGGGCAGCGCGGCCGGAAGCGCTGCGAGTCTTGGCCGCGCCTGCCGAGGCGGCGCAGGTCGTGCTGCCCCCGGCGAGCGCTCCCGTGCCAGTCTCTGCGGAAGAGAGTGGCCGCAAGCTGCGGCCCCGCACGGGCTGGAATCCGGTGCGTGGCTATCGCCTGGTGGAGTTTCTCGGCCGCGGCGGCTTTGGCGAGGTGTGGAAGGCGGTCGGGCCAGAGGGGGCGCCGGTGGCCCTCAAGTTCGTGCCGCTCGATCATCCGAGTGCTCACGTCGAGCTCCGCGCCGTGCGTATGATGAAGAAGGTCCGCCATCCGCAGTTGCTGTCGATGATTGGCGCCTGGCGCGTGTCGGGCTACCTGATCATCGCCATGGAACTGGCCGAACGCAGCCTGATGGACCGCTTCGACGAGGCACGCGGGCAAGGGCTGCCCGGCATCCCGGCCGCCGAACTGCTTGGCTTCATGCGGCAAGCCGCACGCGGCATCGATTTCTTGAACGAGCCCCGTCATGCCGCCGCCACGGGCACGAAGGTGGGCATCCAGCACAAGGACATCAATCCGCACAACCTGCTGCTCGTGAGCGGGCAGGCCAAGATCGCCGACTTCGGTCTGGCCAAGTTCCTGGCGCAGACGATGATCAGCGCGAGCGGCACGATGACGCCGGCGTATGCGGCCCCCGAGTTTTTCAAGGGGCACGCCACACGCTGGTCGGATCAGTATTCGCTGGCGGTGAGTTATTGTCTGCTGCGGGGCGGGCGGCTTCCTTTCGAGGGCCGCATGGCCCGCGTGATGGCAGGGCATCTTCGCGAACGTCCCGATCTGTTCGGGTTGCCCGCCTGCGAGCGGCCGATCGTGGCCCGGGCACTCGCCAAGGATCCGGCGCGGCGCTGGAAGTCGTGCCGCGAGTTCGTGGAGGCTCTGGCGAATGCGAAGGCAGCGCCGAAGGTGTCGGCAAATCGGCCCGTAAGTCGCGGCAAGGGCTTATTGCTTGCTGCCTCGCTCCTGGTCACGCTGGCCACGGCGCTGGTCGGGCTGCCGCGTTTGCTCGCGGGCGGCCAGTGAATCTTCTCAGTCTTTCTTGTCCGGCGGCTGCCACATCATTGCGGCCGAGCCGGGCTGGGGCGCGCCGTACGACGGCACGTCAGCTTCCCACCACGTCTTGAGTTTGCCCCCCAGCGCCGGGTCCAGGCGGAAGTCACGCACCGCGCGCATCTTCGGTTTCGGGTGCTTGAACGTCTCGATCTGTGCGCCCGTCTTCACGTCGAAGACCAGTACCGTGCCGTCGCTGTCTGCCCGTGTGGCGGCCAGGCGGTCGCTGCGGCCCGGCACAAAGTGGGAGTAGATTTCCTTCTTGCCGGGCAGCTTCAAGGTGTGCCCTGCTTCGAGCTTGTCGGTCTTGTAGATCGCGAGGTGGTGCTCAAAGATCGGGATCTTGAGTTGCTGCTGTTCGATCTGCCCGGTCTCGCTGCGCATG
>JBFWSD010001323.1:0-2522 GCA_050248575.1 Gemmataceae bacterium | reverse complement strand
GAAGAAAAACGGGCGTATCAGCAAGCCAGTATCCGGCCCGTGCGGACCGGCGTCAAACGAATCGAGATTCGCGGCACGGTCGCGACGCTCACGATGCGCGCAGCGGGCTAGTTTCCCATAATGCTGCGCCGGGCCGAGGAAAAGTACGTGTCAGGCTTGTCTGTCCGTGAACGGACTGCTTGCACACTTCGCTTGCACATGAAGCCTGTTATGCAAGTCGCCTCAGGTCATTGCAGCTTGACGATTTAAGGCGAAAATCGCCGAATCGCGAGTGTGCAAGCACCGAGGCTGTGGTCCGCGTGCTCATGCCGTAACTGCTGACTCCCCTTTGACTTTTGTTGCCGACACGGATTCGGCAGCGCCCCGCAACGGCACTCACTCCACCATGGACCGTTCATCACCCACACGGCTGCGTCGCTGCAGCGGTGCGATTTCCATTCATTCTGCGCCGGGCAGCGCGAAAGTACGTGTCCCGCTTGTCTGTCGGGCAAGAAAAAGGGGACGCAGCTCTTTTCGGAAGAGCACCTCCGAAAAAGAGCTGCGTCCCCTTTTCAGGATGCGGTCACTTCTTCGCCTTCACGTCGTAGCAGAGCAGCACATCCTGGTCGCGGATGTAGAGCTTGCCGTTGGCGATGACCGGGTGGGGCCAGGTCCGCTTGCCCGACTGGTCGGGCTGCACGAAACGGCTCTTCTCCACGTACTTGTCCGGGTTGACCTCGACCAGCATGATCGGGCCGCGCTCGTCGCGATAGTAGAGATGGCCGTCGGCATAGGCGATCGAGCCCTTGCCCGCCTCGCGGGCGCGCCAGAGCATCTTGCCCGTCTTGAAATCCATGCAGGTGAGCTGCCCGCTTGAGCCATACAGCTTGCCGTCGATCAGCACGACGCCGCCGTGGTGATTGGCCAGGTTCTTGTTGTTCTCGATGACCTTCTCGGCCTTGATCGACGAGCCGTCGGGGGTGAGCTTGATCAGGTCGCAGCCCGCGCCGTAGCCGGCGGTGACGAAGACGTGGTTGTCGTGGAAGATCGGCGTGGGGATGACGGCCGTGCGCCAGCCGGGCCGCGTCACTTTCCAGAGGATGCTGCCATCCTTGGGATCGATGCCGATGACGAAGCCGTCTTTGTCGTAGGTGTTCTGGATGTAGTGTTTCTTGCCGCCGACCGTGGCGACGATGACCGATGAGTAAGTGGCGTTGGTGGGCTGGTCCTTGGTCTGCCAGACCAGCTTGCCGGTCTGCTTGTCGAAGGCGGCCACGGCGCCGTTCTTGCCGCCCGGGGAGCAGATGACCAGGTCGCCATCGACGAGCGGGGATTCGCTGAAGCCCCAGCCCGACATCATGCGCGCGCCCAGGTCTTTCTGGAGGTTCTTCTGCCAGAGGATCTTGCCCGTGGCGGCATCGAGGCAGGCCAGATCGCCCGAGATGCCGAGGACGTAGAGGTTCTTGCCGTCGACGGTGGGGGAGCAGCGCGAGCCTTCGTTGTAGCCGGCGCGGCCCTTGTCGGCGATCTTCGTCGCCCAGAGTTCCTTGCCGTCGGCCTCGTTGAGGGCCCAGACGACCTCGTCGTTGCCGCGGTAGCTCATGCCAAAGATGCGGCCATCGGCAACGGAGGGTGTGGAGTAGCCGCCGCCGAGGTTGGTCGTCTTCCAGACCAGGGGCGGGCCGTCTTTCGGCCAGGACTTGAGCAGCCCGGTTTCCCTGGACTGGCCGGTGCGCTCGGGGCCTTGCCACTGGGGCCAGTCGAAGTCGCCGGCCCGCAGGGATGCGACGGAGAGGATCAAGGTGGCAGCAAGTATACTCGAAGCAGCGAAACGGTTACGGTGCATGTCGAATCTCCATCGGGCGAGTCTCACAACAGGTGGGAGGAAGCAGCGAACCCTGGCGGAGCGGGGCCAACGCTCTAACCCCGCAGGTACCAATATAGACCGGCCCGGAGGCGGGAGCAGCGAAAATCCGGAAAGGGGCAGGGTATCTCCTGGACGATCAGGCAGCCCGGCCCATTCGTCAAGAATGCGCCGAGAGCAGGTTCGGGATCGACACAGGGACGTGAGCGCGGCTGAGCGGCAACTTCAGATTGAAGGGAATGGCAGGATTCAAAAGAGGTGGAACGTTGATGCGACGGATGACAGAGTTGTTTTCATCCGTCGCATCATCTTGGATCCTGGAGCGTTTTTTCAGGACGGGTCACGGATTACCGTTCCAGGGCGCCGGCGGGATGTCCGCTTCCTTCGGAATGGGCGGCGGTTCATCGACGATGGGTGCCCGTACGGGCTTCTTCATCCGGTTGGGCAACGGCCGGTCGAGTGCCGCCGGCGCTTCCGGGGTTAGCGGAGCCGGCGCCTCGACACGCTCCTGGGAAGTGGCCGCTTCTGCAGGCAACAGCTCGTCAGGCGTCGCGGGGTCTTCGGTTTGTTTGGGCAGCCACTCCGCTTCGGCCGGATCCTCCGGATTGGCGGCGGCGGGCGTCTCGTTGGCCGGCGGCAAATCGCTCGGTAGCTCGGTTTCGCCGGGCAGCGGCGGCAA
>JBFWSD010001322.1:0-2529 GCA_050248575.1 Gemmataceae bacterium | reverse complement strand
CCAGCACGTTGAGGTGATTGCCGTCGGCAATGACTTCCTGCGTGAACCACTCGTCGGGCTTGTGGTGCTGCTCCAGGACCTTGGCGAAGTTGTAGATGCCGCCGGTCTTCTGCGGGTCGCGATGCGTGGAGTTGATCTGCGCTTCGTAGCCCTTGGGGAAGCCCGGGCCGAAGGCGGTGCGGAAATACTGCCCGCTGTTGCCCTTGTCGTTGATCATCGCTTCGATGCGATAGTGGAAGTTTTCGTAGTCGCCGCGCTCGCTGAACAGGTGGCTGACCGGGCCGGAACCGATGAGGATGCCGTCTTCCACCTTCCACTTGCCCGGGCTCTGGGGATGAGTCTTCCAGCCGGTCAGGTCCTTGCCATTGAAGAGCTGGACCCAGCCCTTGTCGTCTTTCTTGTCCTCGGCCGTGGCCGGGGCAAGAAACGCGAAACCAGCCAGCAACGCGGCCAGGCCGAATGCACTACGCATCATGGTGTGAATCTCCTCGAGGTTCAGGAATCGGATTAGCCAGATTCTAGCCGAGCGAACGCCGCCTGCAAGGGCCGGTTCGCCCAGTTGCCGCTGGCATCGCCGCGCCGGAGGGCACATAATCCATGCATCGGCGTCTGCGCGGGGAAGCAGCAGCCGGCTCTCAACGCGACCGCATGCTCACATTTCCTAGGGGGGCTGCCATGTTTCAGAAACTCATCGCTTGCCTGACGGTCGGCTTACTCGCGACTGCCGCGGCCGGGCAGGAACCGCTGCGGATTGCGACCTTCAACGTGCCGGCCACCCCCAGGCTGGGCAGCCCGGTGGCCTACGCGCCGGCGCGGAAGATCGAAGATCCGCTGAGTGCCCGCGGCATCATCCTGCTCTCGAACCAGAAGCCCGTCGTGCTCTGTGCCGTGGACTGGATCGGCATTGGCAACGGCGGGCACGATCTCTGGCGCGAGAAGCTGGCCCGCGCGGCCGGCACGACCATCGACCGCGTCGCGGTACACACGCTCCATCAACACGACGCACCGCGCTGCGATTTCAGCGCCGAGGCTATCCTCGCCGAGCGGCGGCTGTCGATGAAGCACTTCGATACTCCCTTTGCCCGCGAGACCATCGAACGGACGGCCCAGGCAATCAAGGCAGCGCTCGAGAAGCCTCGTACTATCTCCCACCTTGGCGTGGGGCAGGCGAATGTGGAAAAGGTGGCCTCCAATCGCCGCATCCTGGGCCCGGATGGCAAGGTCAAGCTGGTGCGCTGGAGCAAGTCGACCGATCCCGAAGCCATCGCAGCGCCCGAAGGAGTCATCGATCCTGCCCTCAGGCTGCTCAGTTTCTGGGCGGGCGACGAACCGGTCGCGGTTCTCACCTATTATGCCACGCATCCGCAGAGCTATTACGGGCAGGGGGATGTGACCGCCGAGTTCGTCGGGCTGGCCCGGGCACGCCGCGAGAGCGAGCTCAAGGTCCTGCACATTCATTTCAACGGCGCGAGCGGCAACGTGGCGGCGGGCAAGTACAACGACGGCTCCGAGAAGGCCCGCGTCGTGCTGACCGACCGCCTGGCCGATGGCATGAAGCGGGCCTGGGCAGCGACCAAGAAGCTGTCGATCACCGCGGAGGATCTCGACTGGCGCGTGGTCGCGGTCAAGCTGCCCGCCGGCAAGCATCTCGACGAGGCCAAGCTGAAGGCCATCGTTGAGGACAACCAGCAAGAGGCCAAGGCGCGGCTGAAGGCCGCCACTCAGCTGGCATTCCTGACCCGTGCAAAGGCGGGCAAGACGATCGACGTCTGCCTGCTGCGGCTCAAGAACGTCTACGTGCTGCACCTGCCCGGCGAACTGTTCGTGGAGTATCAGCTAGCGGCCCAGGCGTTGCGGCCCGAGGAGACGGTGTGCATGGCGGCGTACGGCGATTATGGCCCGGGCTACATCGGCACGGCCATCGCCTACACGCAAGGGGGCTACGAAACCGGCCCGGGTGCCTCCAACGTGGCGCCGGAAGTCGAGGAAGTGCTGATGTCGGCCATCAAGAAACTGCTGGCGAAGGAGTGAACCTGGAGTTGCGGCTGTTTGTCCATGGAGAGGCCAACTCGCTCGGGTAGGCGCTGATGGCCGCTTCTCATATAATCATCGCGTACGGGGCGTGGCGCAGTTTGGCTAGCGCGCCTGAATGGGGTTCAGGAGGTCGGAGGTTCGAATCCTCTCGCCCCGAAACAAGTTACGGCGACCGGCCAGATCAAAGGGTGCCTTCAGCGCCTCTTGATCTGCCGGTCGCCGTAGTCATTTCCAATTCCTTCCTCAATACGATCTGTGGCCGCGCTCGGGTGAGGGCCAGGAGATCGTCTTCGAGTCCCTCGTCTTGACGCGCGAGGCAACGGCCGATAACAATTCATCATTCATCACGGTAGGCTGCGATGCACCATCACCCTGGATTGCTGGTTTCCATTCTCTTTGTGTGGAACTGCGCCTACGATACCGCCAGTGCGAGCACCGTTGTCCCTGCTTCGATTCGATGCTGCCCTTTTGAGGAGTCGCGCGCGTTGCTGGCGG
>JBFWSD010001321.1:0-2532 GCA_050248575.1 Gemmataceae bacterium | reverse complement strand
CAATTGCTGCTCTTCAACGCCTGTGCGGGCAGCGTCAATCCAGACTATGCACCTTGCATGCTCCATTGCCGGCGTGCCTTGCTGGCGATGGGCGTGGTGGTCACGCTCTGGCTAGTGGGGCTCTTCCTTCTCATCCGCGACTGGAGCAGCTGGTGGCAGAACTGGCTGCGACCGCGCGCTGTGATCTGGCTGGCAATGTTCGCGGTGGCAGCAGTCACGCTGACGGTCATTCCCACGCAGCGACCGCGGCCCTCCTATCTCTTCGCCTTGAGCGTGTTCTTGATGGCAGGTACTGGCATGTCCGCCTTTTTGATCCTGAATCGGTTACGTCTCCAGTCTCGGCTCGACGCCATTCTCCCCGTGATGATGGTGGCATTCCTCCTACTGGTACCTTCCTATTACGCCAATCCCGAGCATTGCTCGCCGCCGTTGCTACACACCCTTGTAGAACGTCTCCGTCCGTTCCAGCCCATCCTTGACTCGCCCGACACCACATTCCTCAAAGGTGAATTCGCGGGCGAAATCGAGAATTACCTGGGCCACAAGAAGTGCGTGACCCATAGTTACAGCTTGCTCGAACAGTGGCACGACCCGGTTTCCCTCGAGGAATTCCTCGAACAGCACCACGTCAACCTGTTCTACCTGGACGAATCATTGATGCATCGGCTGGTGGAGCGCCACGACGCCGCAACGTTCCTGGGCAACACCGGCAATGCACGCTGGAAGTTGATCGGGTTCGAAGATGTGGCCGGCGCACGCTGGAAGTTGTTTCAACGTGTCGACAACGTCGACATACAGCCTGCCACCTTGGCACATTTTCAGGCAGCGCCATGAGGGGCAGGCTTGCCGTGCGCAGCCAGTTGCGGTCTGGGCGACCGCGCTCCGGCGGCCCTCAGTTATCCGTCAGAGCTCCGGAACAAGGCATCCAATTCTATCGCGGTGGGCAGCCGGCGTTCGCCCAGGCCAAGCGATTCGACCATGAAGGCGGCGTCGCCATGTTCCAGGCCCAGTTCATGGCCCAGTTCGTGCACGAGCACGCTGAGCAAGTCCAGCCGATCGGCTGCGACATCGTCTCCGAGTGACCAGCCATGCCCGGCGGCGTTCGTATCAATGAGGATGCGTTCGGGGTAGGCCGCGCCCAGATAGGCGCCGGGCAAGTCGTCGATCTGCACCTCGAAGCGCCGGAGCTGGTCGATCAGCAGAGAATCCAGCCCGGCGGCCTCGTAAACGCCGAGGGCGACCGCAAAGGTGCTGGCGAGTTCGTCTGCTGCCAAAGCTGCGGCATTGCCCGTCGCAGTTGACGCCGCGGAGATCGTATTCACATCGAAGATTTCTATCGCCACATTGGCAACATTGCTGCGATTGCCCGCCTCATCCACGAGATAGTAGTCGAACCAGTCGTCGCCAAAAAAGAACCGCTGAATGGGCTTGTAGATGATCCTGCCCGCGGTGCGAGCGTTGATCGTAAGCTGGACCCCAATATTGTCCGGCTGCGAGCCATCGAACATGAACAGTCTGCCGCTGAGAGGCAGCGACGCGATCACTGCCTCGAGGGCATCGTTCTCCGGATCGAAGTCGTTGGCCAAGATGGACAGTTCAATGCCAGGAGTGCCTTGCGGGCCCGTGAAGGAATCATCGACTGCCACGGGAGGCTGATTGGCCACGGCCAGACTCACCCACCAGGTTCCGTTCGACGGGTGGAAACTGGCGACGTCCACGTAGGCATCGCCATTGAAGTTGCCCGCAAGCTGGCTGGTCCAGCCCGAGTTGGTGGCGTAGTGAGCCCACAGCGTGGTGGAGAAGGTCTGCCCGTTCGAAGCGCTCACATACCAGTTGCCCGTGCTGGGATGGAAGTTGGCGATGTCGTCGAGGCCGTCGCCGGTGAAATCGCCGACGAGCTGCGCGGTCCAGCCGGCATTGGTGTAGTAGTCGGCCCACAAGGTGGTGACGAAGCCGCCGCCCGGCTGGGACATACTGACCCACCAGGTGCCCGTGCCGGGGTGGAAATTGGCGATGTCGGCCAGGTTGTCGTTGTTGAAGTAGCCGACCATCTGCTTGGTCCAGCCGGAGTTGGTGGCGAAATCGGCCCACAAAGTGGTGATGAAGCCGTTGTGGTCTTGGTTGGTGAGGCTGACCCACCAGTTGCCGTTGGAGGGATGGAAGTTGGCAATATCGTCGTAGCCATCGCCGTTGAAGTCGCCGACGACCTGCGCCGTCCAGCCGGAGTTGGTAGCGAAATCGGCCCACAGCGTCGTCGTGAAGTGATCGCCTGCCGAGATGCTGACCCACCAGTTGCCCGTGCTGGGATGGAAATTGGCAATATCGTCCTGACCATCGCCGTTGAAGTCGCCGACGACCTGCGCCGTCCAGCCGGAGTTGGTATTGAAGTCGGCCCAGAGGTTGGTGTCGAAGCCGTCCGCGCTTTCCCAGGCGAGGCTGACCCACCAGATGCCCGTGCAGGGATGGAAATAGGCAAAGTCAACCCGACCAACGCCGTTGAAGTCGCCGACGACCTGCGCCGTCCAGCCGGAG
>JBFWSD010001320.1:0-2534 GCA_050248575.1 Gemmataceae bacterium | reverse complement strand
CGCCGGAAGCATCCTTGAAAGCGATCAAGGTGCGCGACGGATTTACCGTCGAACTGATGGCCGCTGAGCCGCTCACGCAAGACCCGGTTGCATTCGCCTGGGGGCCGGACGGCAAGTTCTGGATCGCCGAGATGGGAGACTATCCGCGCGGCGTCGACGACAAGGGCAAAGCGGGCGGCCGCGTCCGCTTCCTCGAAGACACCGACAACGACGGCAAGTACGACACATCGACCGTCTTCCTCGAAGGTCTTGGCTTCCCCACGGGCGTCATGCCCTGGCGCAAGGGAGTGCTGATCACCTGTGCGCCGGACATCCTCTATGCAGAAGACACTGACGGCGACGGCAAGGCCGACAAGAAGGAAGTTCTCTTCACCGGTTTCCGTGAGGGCAACCAGCAGCATCGCGTGAACGGGCTCACCTGGGGGCTCGATAACTGGATCTACGCGGCCAACGGCGACAGCGGCGGCCTCATCACCGCGCGTGGCAAGGACGGCAAGCCCGTGAACATCAGCGGCCGCGACTTCCGTTTCCGGCCCGACGATCTGCGCTTCGACTTGCAAGCGGGCCAGACCCAGTTCGGCCGCTGCCGCGACGACTGGGGCAACTGGTTCGGCGGCAACAACAGCAACCCGCTCTGGCACTACACGCTCGAGGACCATTACCTGCGCCGCAATCCGCACCTGGCCGCGCCGGACGGGCGCGTACAGGTCCCGGTCACACCCGGCGCGGCTGCGGTCTTTCCGACCAGCCGCACGCTGGCACGATTCAATAGCCCGCAGGCAGTCAATCACTTCACGTCGGCATGTAGCCCGGTCATCTATCGCGACGACCTGTTCGGCGCCCCGTTCGCGGGCAACAGCTTCGTCAGCGAACCTGTCCACAACCTGATCCATCGCGAGATCGTCAGCCCGAAAGGAATCACCTTCAGCAGCAAGCGGGCCGACGATGAGCAGCAGTCCGAGTTCCTCGCCTCGAGCGACAACTGGTTCCGCCCGACCACGATCGCGGTTGGCCCGGACGGCGCCCTGTGGGTGGCCGACATGTATCGCCTGGTCATCGAACATCCCGAGTGGATCCCGAAGGACTGGCAAGACCGACTCGACCTGCGCGCGGGCCACAACCTGGGACGCATCTATCGCATTTATCCGAAAGATGCCAGGCCGCGTGCCATTCCGCGCCTCGACAAGCTCGACACGGCCGGGCTGGTGGCTGCCCTCGATAGTCCTTCGGGCTGGCAGCGCGATCTCGCCCAGCAGCTGCTCCTCGGGCGCAACGACAAGCAGGCGGTGCCTTTGCTCGTCAAGCTGGCCACGGAAAGCAAGCGGCCCCAGACCAGGCTGCAAGCCCTGTGTACGCTCGACGGCCTGCAAACTCTCGAAGCCGCCAGCATCAAGCGGGCCCTGACCGATCCGCATCCCGGCGTACGGCGGCATGCCATCCGGCTGGCCGAAGGTCTACTAAAAGAAGACGCCACGCTTGGCACTGAGCTGTTGAAGCGCGTGGACGATGACGATGCCCTGGTACGCTTGCAGCTCGGCTACACGCTGGGCAGCTGGGACGATCCCCGCGCCGGGCAAGCTCTCGGCAAGCTGGCCCTCAAGGATGGCAGCAATCGCCTGTTCGCGGCCGCCCTGCTCAGCTCGATCCACGGCAAGAACCTCAATCAAGTCTTGCAGGCAGTGTTGAAGAGCCGGGAAAGGCCGGTGGCCCTCGTCGCGCAACTTCTCCGCCTCGCCGGCGACCTGAAAGAAAACAAGGCGCTGGTCGTTCTGCTCAACGACCTGGCGAAGCCGGAAGCGGGCAAGTACACCGCCGACCAGTTTGCCATCGTGGCCGGGCTACTCGATGCACTCGATCTGCGCTTGCTTCACAAGAAGGGCAGCCCGGAGCTGCAGCAGGCCATCGCTCGGCTCGGCGATCTGTTCGAGGCAGCGCGCCGATCTCTGGTCGATGAGAAGGCGCCCGAAGCAACTCGTCTGCGGGCAGCCGCGGTGGTCGGCCGCGGTCTCGACAAGCGCGAGGAAGATCTGAAGCTGCTGGCCAGCCTGCTCGTGCCGCAAACGCCCGAGCCCTTGCAAGCAGCTTGCCTGGCCACGCTTGGCCGGGCCGGAGCACCCCAAACGCCGGACCTCTTGCTCAAGAGCTGGCAGGGCTATGGCCCGAAACAGCGCGGCCTGGTGCTCGATGCCCTGCTGGGCCGCACCGACTGGATCGACGACGTGCTGGCCGCCATCGAGAAGAAACAGATCGGCGCTGCCGAGATCGGCGCGACGCATCGCCAGCGCTTGCTCGAACACAAGAGCGCAGCCATCCGCAGCCGGGCCGGCAAGCTCTTTGCCGGCAGCATCGACAGCAACCGGCAAAAAGTGATCGACGCCTACCAGCCCGCGCTCGAGCTGACGGGCGAGGTTCGCCGCGGCATGCAGGTCTTCGCCAAGACCTGTGCCGCCTGCCACAAGCTGGGTGATGTCGGCCACGTCGTGGGCGCTGATTTGACGGCCCTCGGAGACAAGTCCCCCGCCGGGCTCCTCGTC
>JBFWSD010001319.1:0-2535 GCA_050248575.1 Gemmataceae bacterium | reverse complement strand
CCGTGTTGCTGGTGTACCTGGTGATGGCGGCGCAGTTTTCGTCGTGGCTGGATCCGTTGATCATGATCGTGGCGGCCCCCCTCGGGCTGATCGGCGTGGTGGCCATGCTCTGGGTCACGGGCACCTCGTTCAACATCCAGTCGATGATGGGCGTGCTGATGATGGTCGGCATCTCGGTGTCGAACTCGGTGCTGCTGGTGGAGTTTGCCAACCGGCAGCGGCAAACAGGCATGGACACGCTGTCGGCGATCGTGAGCGCCTCGCGAGTGCGCATGAAGCCGATCTTGATGACGACGCTGGCCGCCATCGGCGGCTTGTTGCCGATGGCCATTCATCGCCATCCGGGCGACGAGATGAACCTGCCGCTGGCCCGCGCGGTCATCGGCGGTCTGATTGGTTCGACGATCTTGACGCTGTTTGTCGTGCCGGCCCTGTATGTGATCTTGAAGCCGAAGGGGGCAGCCCGGCCCGTCGTGCCCGACGAGGCTGGCCTGGAACCGGCATGACCATGATGAGTTACCCACGAATTTCAAACACACTGCAAAACTCCGGGATAGAATTCGAGGAAGCGATGAGCACGAACTACAAAAGTCTGGTGATGCTGGCCGGCTTGCTGGCCTTGGCGGGGTGCGGCAAATCTGCCAAGGACAGCGAAGAGACGGAACGGCTGCCCCGTGTCGAGGCGGTTTATCCGGAGCGTCTCGGTTCGCTCTCGGTCCGCATCGAGGTTTCGTGCGTGTGCGATGCGATGGAGAAGGCGGACCTGGCGGCCCGGCTGCCGGGCGTGGTCGAATCGTTGCAGCTCAACGAAGAGTTGCCCCCCGTCGACATCGGCCGCAGCGTACGTTCGGGCGAGCCGCTGGTGAAGCTGGCCGTGCCCGACCTGGAAGCGGATCGGGCGGCCAAGGAAGCCCTGCTCGAACAGGCCCGTCAACAGGACCTGCTGTCGCAGCGTGCCCGCGACGTGGCCCAGAGCGACCTGGATGAAGCGCGCCAGGCCGAGAAGCGCAATGTCGCCGAGCTCAAGTTCCGCCAGATCCAGCTCGACCGCGTACGCGAGTTGGCCAAGCGCGAGGCCGTGCAGCCCCAGCTGGTGCAGGAATCGGAACTGCAGATGGAAACCGCGCAGGCCGCTCTCGAGGCGACCAAGGCGGCCATCGCGACTCGCGAGGCCAAGCTGGCTGCCGCCCAGGCGGAGCTGAAGGTGGCCCAGGCGCGCATCAATGTCGCCAAGGCCGACTTCCAGCGCCTCGACGCCCTGGTCAACTATGCCACCGTGCGGGCTCCTTTCGACGGCGTGGTCACCAAGCGCTGGGTCGACCGCGGGGCCATGATCAAGGACGCCTCTGCCCCGCTGCTGACCCTCATGCGTGTCGATGTCGTCCGCATCGTCATGGACATCCCTGAACGGAACGCAGCCCTCGTCAACGCCACCGAGCAGAACCCGAACCTCGACGGCAAGGGGGACGCGGTGCTGCTCTACTTCCCGTCGCTCCGCGATACGACTTCGGGCGGCAAGTACGTCGGCCACATCACGCGCAAGAATGCCGCGGTCGATCCGGCCACGCGCACGCTGCGCACGGAGATTCATCTGCCCAATGACGGGCATCTCAGCCCGGGCATGTACGGGACGGCCACGGTGTTGCTCGATGAGCGTTACCAGGTGCTAACCCTCCCCTCGACGACGCTGGCCCGGCGGGGCAGCAAGACCGAAGTCATGTACATCGAAGAACCCACCGGCGACCCCCTGCAGGGCAAGATCCGCCGCAAGGAAGTGGAAGTCGGCCTGGACGACGGCCTCCGCGTCGAGATCCGCCGCGGCCTCACTGGCAAGGAACTGATCCTGGCCAAGGGCAACGCCATCTTCCGCGAGGGGGACAAGGTCAGCGCGGTCATCGACAAGCCCAAGCCATGAGCCCTCTTCGGTTGCACAGCGACGGCCTTTGAGCAGCCGCTCTTAGCCATTGCATATCCATGATTTAGGTCGAAATTCACCGAACTCGAGGTGTGCAACCTACCCCGGCAACCCCCTCGAGCACGCGCTCAGGAACGCGCAGTGGCTCGGTTTCTCTTGATCCTACGCCGGGCAGGGGAAATCTACGTGTCCGGTGTGTCAGTCATGCGCCGTGACTTCACCTGCCTCGTTCAAGGCGCAAGTGTTGGAGCACTTCGTCCAGTGAGTCGAGCACGCCGCTGGCGAGGGCACGGATCTCCGTGGTGGGCTGGATCAGATCTGGGATCATCAGGCACTGCATGCCTGCGCCGCGGGCCGATCGCACCCCCGAAAACGAATCCTCCAGAGCCAGGCAATCTTTCGGGTCCACGGCCAGCGCGGCGGCGGCGGTGAGGTAGATCTCCGGGTCAGGCTTGCCCTGCTTGACCTGCTCGCCGGTGACCATGGCCTTGAAGTGGGGAAGCATGCCGGCCCGCTCGAGGTGGGCCTCGGCGTCCCGACGATCGGAAGAAGTGGCCAGCCCGACGGGGATGTCGTGTTGCGTGAGGTAGGCAAGCAGGTCGGCCGCGCCGGGCTTGATG
>JBFWSD010001318.1:0-2539 GCA_050248575.1 Gemmataceae bacterium | reverse complement strand
AATACGTGAAGAAACACGTCACCAAGCCGGTGGCCGCCTTCATCGCCGGGCAGACGGCCCCGCCCGGCAAGCGCATGGGGCACGCCGGCGCCATCATCTCCGGCGGCTCGGGCACTGCCGCCGAAAAGATCGCGGCCCTCAAGGCCGCCGGCATCGTCGTCGCCGAAACGCCCGCCGACATGGGCGTGTGCGTTCAGAAAGCCATCCAGTCAAAGTAACCCTTCAGACCAATCCTCGCTGACCCGTCGGGCTGGCCCTCGATGCTGCGCCGTCGCGTCGGGGCAACCGCCGCGCGTCGGGCAAACTCTACCAGCGTGTCATTGACTTTCCGGGTCCGAAGAATGAAACTGTATGTACTTTCATTCCTGGGGGGTCTACCGGATAGGAGGTTTCGAGTGAGCGAAATCAATAAGTGCGGCCTGTCGCGCCGCGAAGTGATCACGACGTCGGGCAAGGTGGTTGCGGCGTCGGCGCTGGCGGGCGTGGCCCTGCCGCAAGTTCATGCTGCCGAGAACAATACCATCCAGGTGGCCCTGGTGGGCTGCGGCGGCCGCGGCACCGGCGCTGCCGGCGATGCTCTGTCCACCAAGTTCGGCCCGACCAAACTGGTCGCGATGGCCGACGTGTTCAATGACCGTCTCACCGTCAGCTACAACAACGTCAAGCGGGGCTGGGCCGACAAGGTTGACGTCCCCGACGACCGCAAGTTCATCGGCTTCGACGCTTATCAGAAAGCCATGGACTGCCTCAAGCCGGGCGATGTGGTCATCCTGGCCACGCCGCCCGCCTTTCGCTGGGTCCACTTCGGCTACGCGATCCAGAAGGGGCTGCACGTCTTCATGGAGAAGCCGACCACGGTGGATGGGCCGAGCACGCGGCGTATGCTCGATCTCGCCGAGCAATCGCAGAAGAAGAACCTGAAGGTGGCGGTCGGCCTGATGTGCCGGCACTGCCTGGCCCGCAAGGAGCTGTATCAGCGCATCAAGGACGGGCAGATCGGGGACATCACGCTCTTGCGTGCCTATCGCATGGTGGGCCCGACCGGATCGGCCTTCGCATTGCCGCGCCCGAGCGGCGCACCAAGCGAGCTCCTCTGGCAGATTCGCAACTTCCACGCGTTCCTGTGGGCCTCGGGCGGCGCTTTCAGCGATTTCCTCATCCACAACATCGATGAATCGTGCTGGATGAAGGATGCGTGGCCCGTGAGTGCCAAGGGTTCGGGCGGCCGGCACTACCGCGGCAATCACGTCGATCAGAACTTCGACACCTACTCGGTGGAATACACCTTCGACGACGGCGCCAAGCTCTACCTGGAAGGCCGCAACATGCAGGGCTGCCAGCAAGAATTCGCCAGCTACGCGCACGGCACCAAGGGGTCGGCGGTCATTTCCACGCTGGCGCATAGCCCGGCCCTGTCGCGCATTTACCCCACCCAGAGCATGGCCAAGCGCGACAAGCCGAGCTGGGAATACGCCAAGAAGGAGCCCAGCCCGTATCGTCTCGAGTGGGACGACCTGATCGAGGCGATTCGCAACGACAAGCCGTACAACGAGTGCAAGCGCGGCGCCGAGGCCAGCCTGGTGACCTCGATGGGCCGCATGGCCGCCCACACGGGCCGCATCGTCACCTTCGACCAGGCCCTGAACCACGAGCACGAGTTTGCCCCCGAGCTCGACAAGCTGACCATGGAGTCGGCTTCGCCGCTGGTGGCCGGGCCCGACGGCAAGTACCCCGTGCCCGAACCGGGCAAGAAGATCAAACGCGAGTATTGAGAATACGCGCAGCGACCTCGAACAACCTCCACGGGCGACGTGCTTGCACGTCGCCCGTTTTCATCCAAGGAGCCAGACATGCACAGCCAGGAAGAAGTCGCCGGGCGGGCTCTGGCCCTTGGCCTGATCTCATTGCGCTCGCAATACGAGAATGGCATTCAGCACGGCAAGGACGAACGTTACCGCACGCGCGGTCAGCAAACGCTCCAATGGGCCAGGGAGCAGAAGATCGAGCGCTTCCTCTCCGAGGCTGAACGCCAGCTGCACGAGCAAGCGCTCGGCCAGTGGAGCTCTGAAGCGATCGGCGAATGTTTCTGGCGCATCGAGAGCATGAAGGCAGCGTTCTGGTGCGTGCAGCTGTACGAAGCAATGCCGTCTTACTTCGAGGTTGGCAAGGTCAACGAAGCCTACGCCAGGATTCCCGAGGGCAAGGGCCTCGCCGGCTACCTGGCCCAGGCCAGGCTGCGAGACGAGGCAGAAATCGAGAAAGAGCGTGACTTTGCCCAGTTCCTCAACTGGCGCTGCCGCACCGAATTGCTGAAGCTGCAAGGCATGCAACCGCCACAGGGAGATAGTTACGAGAAGGTGGTCGCCCGGGCACTCCCCGCCATCGACAAGGAGGACTTCCCCATCAAGCACGACGGCGTCGACCTCCTGGTCAACGGCACGCGCTTCGGCGAACTGGGCGAGGCACGCGGCGACATCATGTCCCTCTGCTACGAGCGGCAGCTGGCATTGGAATGGGTGCTGTCCGACGACGACTGGGA
>JBFWSD010001317.1:0-2546 GCA_050248575.1 Gemmataceae bacterium | reverse complement strand
ACGTCGTCCTTCGCGTAGAACGCCGACAGGCTGTAGTACTCGTCCTGCGTCCAGCGTTCGAAGGGATGATTGTGGCACCTGGCACACTGCATGCGAATGCCCAGGAAGAGCTGGGCGGTGGTCTCGGCGAGTTCGTTGGGCTCGCGGGCTACTCGATAGTAGTTGGCCGGGCCAACCTCGTACGAGTTGCCCGCCGCGGTCAGCAGTTCTTCCACCAGCTTGTCGATCGGCGTGTTCTTGACGAGCTGCTCGCGCAGCCACTTCTGATAGGCCTGGGCGCCCTGTTCTTGCAAGCCGCGCCGGGTGGAACGAAGCACGTCCATCCACTTCATCGTCCAGAAGTCGGCGAACTCGGGCCGCTCCAGCAGCTTGTCGATGAGCTTGGCCCGCTTGTCCGGTGACTTGTCATCGAGGAATGCCTTGACCTCGTCCGCGCTGGGCAGCACCGCACACAGATCGAGATAGGCGCGGCGGATGAACTCGTGATCGCTACACAGCTCGGAAGGCGGAATGCTCAAGAGCTTCAGCTTGGCAAAGACGTGCGTGTCGACGTAGTTGTGCGCGGGCGGGTTGGGCCATTTGAAGTCGGGCTTCGGCTCGAGATAGACGAGCCGCACCGCCTGCAACTGGTCGAGGTAGCGGCACAGGACGGCCACTTCCCCGGTCATCTTGAAAGTCACCAGCCCGCTGGCATCGACGCTGGCCACGCTCTCATCGCTCGAGCTGAAGACGGTCAGCCGCGTGACGTCGCGGTGCGAGTTGTCGCTGAAGTGGGCCTGGACGGCAAGCTGCTGAAACTGGGCCGGGCTGCGGAGCAAGCGGCGGCCCGGCGCGACCTCGATGCGCGTGAGCGAAGGCAAGCTGGCGGGATCGTCGTGCAGCCCTTCACGGATCCAGCCTCGCAAGGTGCTGGCGGCAAGACTGTCGAAAGCAAAACGCTGGCCCCCTTCGTGCGGGATCTTGCCCGTCCCCTTGAGGAGCAACATCGACGCATCAGGGTCGTGGCGATTGACGCGGCGGCCCAGCACATCGCGGGTGAGCTGGAGGTAGTCAGCCTCCGGTTCGAAACCGCGCAGACTGAGTTTGAAGCCGTTCTTGCCGGTCGGTGTACCGTGACAGGCCCCTGAGTTGCAGCTGCCCACATTCATGGCTCCGATCACTTCCTGGCGGAAGCTGACGGGCTGGGGCTCGGCAGTCTTCTTCACCGTGACGGGAATCTGAGCCTGCTTGCCCCCTGCCTTGACGACAAGCTGCGTGCTGCCGTCCTTGACGGGCAGTAGCAGTCTCTCTTTCAGATCGATGCGGGCAATGGCCGGCGCGGTCGTGGCAACGTCACAGAACCAGGTCAGGTCGCGCACGGATCCGTCGGCGTATTTGCCCGTGACCACGATTTGCTGCATGGCCCGGGGGCCAACCAGCTCGATCGTTGCAGGTTCGATGACGAGTTCGGCGGGCTGCCCGACGATGGCGGCTCCATCGGCGACCCGGTCGGGCCCGGCACACCTCGAACTGTCCGCGCATAGATCCAACGCAGAGATGGATAGTAGCAAGAGGAAGCTCGTTCGAAGCAGGCGTGCGAGCATGTTTCTCTCTCCCCGTGAGGCGGGTCTGTCGGCAGGCGGGCGGGCAATCTGGCAGGTAGCTGCATTTTGCCAGAACGAGGGTTGAAGTACCAGCGAAAATCGGTTGCACGATGACATCGACGGCCCACAATGTTGCGCCCGCGCAGGGGAAAAGTACGTGTCAGGTTTGTCTGTCCGTGAACGGACTGCTTGCACACTTCGCTTTGCACATGAAGCCTGTTGTGCCAATCGCCTCAGGTCATTGCAGCTTGACGATTTAAGTCGAAACTCGCCGAATCGCGAGTGTGCAAGCCGCCAGGCCGTGGTCCGCGTGCTCATGCCGTAACTGCTGACTCCCATATGACTTTTGTTGCTGACACGGATCCGGCAGCGCCCCGCAACGGCACTCACCTCCAGCATGTTTTCGCCTCAATGACGAGATCTTGCAGGTGCCTTGGGTTATCGGACGCCGGCCGAAGCATCCCCGCCGCCTCGTAGGTTATGCCGTTGACCTGCTGGCACGGGGCGAACAGAGCGCAAGCGAATGGGACGCCCTGGCCACGCAGAGAGGCGAAGTGCCGCCTTTGTTATTGATCTTGCGCGCGCGACGGAAAAACTACGTGTCTGGTTTGTCTGTCAGGGGAAGTGTGAAAGGGACATTGCCCGCGCAGAGCCCGTGTGCTAGCAAGAACGCACATCTCTTGCGGAACAGGTGCCCAGCTCGAAAGGAGGTCTCATGCACTTCCGTATTCTCACGATGGCTGCGGGAGTCTTGACCTTGATGTTGCTGCTGTCGGCGGACGCTCAGGCGCAATGCCAGGGCGGTCAGCGTGGCGGCGGCGGCAGCGGCAGCGGCGGTGGTCCGCCCGGCAGGATGCAGCCCCCCGGGCAAGGCATGGCCCCGCGCGGCATGCCGAACAACACATCCATGCAGATGAACCAGATGCGCATGATGCAGCAACTCCAGCAACAGCAGGCCTACCA
>JBFWSD010001316.1:0-2548 GCA_050248575.1 Gemmataceae bacterium | reverse complement strand
CGCTCCTGAAGAAGGCACGCTGGGTGTTGCTCGCCTTCGTTCCTTCCAGCTTGATGCTGGGCGTGACCACTTACATGTCGACCGACATCGCCCCGATCCCGCTGATCTGGGTGATTCCGCTGGCCCTTTATCTCCTGTCGTTCATTTTTGTGTTTGCCCGCATGCCGGAATGGGTGCATCAGCTCATGGTGCTGTCGCTGCCCGTGGTGGTGCTGCTCCAGGTATTCATGACATTGGCAGAGATGAACGATCCCTTGTGGATGGCGATCGCCGTACACCTGGTGACCCTGTTCCTGGCCGCGATGGTGTGCCACGGGGAACTGGCCCGTGATCGGCCGACGACCAAGCACCTCACCGAGTTTTATTTGCTGATGTCGCTGGGCGGCGTGCTGGGCGGGATGTTCAACGCGCTGGCTGCCCCGATGCTGTTCAACACCATCATCGAGTATCCCTTGATCCTGGTGGTAGTGTGCATGATCATGCCTCAGCTGGAGGAGGTCAAAGAGGGCCGCTACAGCAAGATCTTCGATTACGCTCTGCCCGTCACCCTGGGCGTGGGTACGTTCCTGGCCATCTGGGCCCTGTCGTCTGCCGAAGGGGGCCGCTTCATCCGCGACGTGAAAGAATTCCTCGATGAAGCATTTGGCAAAGCCACGCCGGGCCGCGACAAGCTGGCCAAGCTGATGATGTACGGCGTGCCCGCACTCATCTGCTACGCCTTCGTCACGCGTTCCATGCGTTTTGGGCTGGGCGTGGGCGCCCTGTTGCTGGCGGGCGGACTGTACGATCTCTATGAGCCCGGCGCCATCAAGGAGAGCGAGGTCCTGCTCCGGCACCGCTCCTTCTTCGGCGTGCTCAAGCTGGAAGACTACAAGTACCAGTATCGCTACGGGCTGACCGAGAACCAGGTTGGCGAGCTGCGCAGCCAGAATGTGCCCGATGAGACGCTGGACAAGATCGAGGACCTGGTGGGCCGTGCTCAGCCCGAATCGCAGTTCTTTGCCAATCTCCGTTCCCACTGGACCGCCGAGGAATACGAGAAATACAGCCCGCTGGTGCGCGAGGTGGCCACCAAGTATCGCTGGGCCAACTCGCGCCGCCTGGTACACGGCACTACCCTGCACGGCACGATGTGCATCGACAATCCCGATCCGTACAAGCTGGCCCCGGCCTTCGCGCCGCTGATGGCCACGAGCGATTTCGAGGCCAACTTGCTCGATTACCTGGCCGAGCCGATGTGGTCCGATCCAAGACCCCGGCCGCAAACGTACTATGCCCGCATGGGGCCCGTCGGGCAGCTCTTCCAGGAGTTCTCCGGGCCGAAAGCCAAGCCGTCGGTGGCCCTCATCGGCCTCGGCACTGGCACCCTGTCCGCCTATGGCCAGAAGGGGCAAAAGGTCACCTTCTACGAAATCGATGCGGCCGTGGTGGACATTGCCAGGAATCACTTCAACTACCTGAAGACCTGCCAGGCCGACGAGCTGAACATCGAGCTGGGCGACGCTCGCATCTCCATGAAAGACGTGGCCAAGGACGGCGAGTACGGCATCATCGTCGTCGACGCGTTCTCGTCCGACGCCATCCCCTGGCACCTGATCACCAAGGAGGCGTTGCAGCTCTACTTGCAGAAGGCGGCCCCGGACGGCATCATCGCCTTCCACATCTCGAACCGCTACCTGAACCTGCAACCGGTGCTGGCCAACCTGGCCGAGGTGATGGATCCGCCGCTGGTGGGCATCGTGCGGCACGGCCGCGACGACGACCGCTTCGATCCGCCCGTGCCCAACTACGGTATGTCAGCCTCGACCTGGGTATTGCTGAGCCGCAACCGGGCCAACTTCGGCTCGCTCACCAAGGACAGCGACTGGGAAGACCTGGCCGACAGCCGCGACCCCAAGGTGGGCGTGTGGACCGATGACTTCTCGAACATCCTCAGCGTGTTCAACTGGGGTCATTGAGCGTGGCTGGCGCGGCCTGGCGCTTCTCGCACTCACTGTCGCCTGCGCGACCGCGCTGGCCGACGGCGAACCGGCCAAGCACAAGGAACCCATCGAGATTCATCTCGATCCAGCCATGCTCGATCAGGGGCTGGACCTGTGGCGCCGCGCTTCCCCCGAGATGAAGCAGAAGGCCGTACAGCTCTTGCGTGCCCGGCTGCAAGAGCTGCGCGGGCCGGCCGCGGAACACATGGCCCGGCTGGTCGACCGCCGCGAACACGCCGCCGAGGAACGCATTGAAGTCGTCATGGACGATTTCGCCTGGTGCGGGCTGCTGCTCTTGCTCGTGCCCGTTCTCTACCGCCATCGCTTTCCGGGCCGCTTCATCACGCTGACCTGGTCCAGCCTGCTCGCGGCGGGCTGGTTCTTCATCACCGTGCACCTCTTCGCCGTGCCGCTGCTCCTCTTCTTCTCGTTCACCATGCACCTGACCGAGCGGCTCGATCCTCGACTCTATGCCGTGGATCCCGCCTTCGACGTGCTCGACAAGAACGCCTCCGTCGTGCTCAGCTACAACCTGCCCATCGGGCCGACGCTTGACGAGGTGCAAG
>JBFWSD010001315.1:0-2549 GCA_050248575.1 Gemmataceae bacterium | reverse complement strand
GAGTTGGTGAGCTCGCCCTTGGCGTTGTAGATGTATTCTTCGTTGAGTCCCCAGCCGATGCCCTGGACGGCGCCCCCCTGGATTTGCCCTTCGCAGTAGGAGGGATGCACGGCCTTGCCCACGTCTTGGAGGGCCGTGTAGCGCAGGATGGTGACCTTGCCCGTTTCGGGATCGACTTCCACGTCGACGATGTGCGTGCCGAAGCTGGGGCCGACTCCTTCCGGATCGACGCTGGCGCGGCCCACAATGGTACCGCCGGTATTGTGCAGCTTGCCCGCCAGTTCCTTGAAAGTGAACTTCTTGCGTTTGTCCCGGCTATAGCGCAGGACGCCGTCTTCGTAAGTGACCTTGTCGGGTTTGACGCCCCAGATCTGGGCAGCCCGCTCGATCATCTGCTTCTTGATGTCCTGGGCGGCCACGTAGGCGGCCCAGCCAGTGGCAAAAGTAACGCGGCTGCCGCCGGTCACGTCGCAATAGCCAATCTGTTCGGTATCGCCGACCACGGGCCGCACGTCTTCCACCTTGATGCCCAGTGCCTCGGCCAGCTGCATGGCCACGGCGGTGCGCGTGCCCGCCAGGTCGGTCGAGCCTTCGACCAGGCTGACGCTGCCGTCGGCGTTGACGCTGGCGGTGGCACTCGACTTCAGCCCGCAGTTGAGCCAGTAGCCCGAGGCCACGCCGCGGCCGCGCGGCAGACGCGGCTTGCCGTTGCCTGTGTCGTCCAGCTTCGATTTGTAATGCGCGTGTTTCTTGCCCACCTGGCAGCATTCGATGTGGCCGATGCGCGGATAGACGACACCGTCGGCGCGGCGGGTTTTTTCCTTGGCCCCGTTCAGGATGCGGAATTCGAGCGGGTCCATGTCGAGCTGTTCGCAGAGCTCGTCGACCACGCTCTCGGTGGCGAAGGCCACGTTGGTCGAGCCAGGCGCGCGGTAGGCAGAGGTGGCCGGCTTGTTGAGACAGACGTCGTAACCGTCGATCTTCACGTTGGGGATGTCGTAGCAGGCGAAAACGCACATGCAGCCCGGGCCGATCGGGCTGCCCGGAAAGGCGCCGGCCTCGAAGGCGATATGCGCAGCCGCAGCGGTGAGCTTGCCTCTCTTGTCGGCCCCCATCTTTACCTTGATGTACGAGCCCGGCGTTGGTCCCGTGGCCTGGAAGACCTCGGTGCGGTTCATGATCAGCTTGACCGGGCGGCCCGACTTCTTCGACAGCAGCGCCGCCAGCGGCTCGAGATAAACGCGGATCTTGCCGCCAAAACCGCCGCCGATCTCCATCGGCACCACCTTGACGCGTGACACCGGGATCATGAGCAGCTCGGCCACCTGGTTGCGCACGCTGAAGGCGCCCTGCGTGCTGGTCCAGATGGTGATCTGCCCGTCGGCGGCGTAGAACGCGGAGGCGTTTTGCGGTTCGATGTAGCCCTGGTGAACGGTGGCCGTGTTGAACTCGCGTTCGACGATGAACTTGGCCTTGTCGAAGCCTTTGTCGAGGTCGCCCATCTCGAACTGGATGTGTTTGGCCACGTTGGAAGGCTTCTTGCCAGCTTTCTTGCCGAGGCCTTGCGTCACCATCTTCTCGTGCAAGAGGGGAACGTCTTCCTGCATGGCGGCGCGGACTTCAGTGACGGGTGGCAGCACTTCATAGTCAACCTCGATCAGCTTGCACGCTTCCTCGGCGATGTGCGAATTGACGGCCGCCACGGCTGCGATGGCGTGACCGTGATAGAGCGCCTTGCCGCGGGCCAGGCAGTTGCAGCTGAGATCGCGGAGCACGATGGCCCCTTCCCCCAGGTCGGCGATCTTGTCGCCGGGCTCGGGCAGATCTTCGCTGGTGACGACCGCCTCCACGCCGGGCAGCGCCAGTGCCTTGCTGACATCGATCTTCTTGATGTTGGCATGCGCGTGCGGGCTACGCAGCACCTTGCCGTGCAAGAGCCCGGCCGCCTGGTAATCCGCGCCGTAGAGGGCACGGCCCGTGACCTTGTCGGTGATATCGTGGCGAATGGGCCGCGTGCCCAGGACCTTGAACTTCTGTGCCATGATCGGCTCCGCGAGGGTTGAGTTCGCTCTCGAGTGCTGCCGGTATTTTAGCGAGCCGATCAGAGATTGCGAGCTACTACCCACGAAGCAAACGCTCCGTTTTCACTCCCAGGTTCTGCCTGCGTGCGAGAACTCAATACCGCAGCTCCAGGCCAAAATTGAGCCCCTGGGCCCAGAACTCGCCCGGGTTGAAGAGCGGCGCGGGCTGCGGCACGCCCACCACGGTCGTGCTCGGCGGACCGGAGAAAATCGCCGGAAACTGTGTCGGATTCAGCACGCGATTGACCTGATCGCCGGGCCGCACCACGTCGCTCACGTACAGGAACGAATAGCCTACCAGCAGGCGTGCGAACGAGGTGACGTCGAAGCCCACATTCAGGTCGATCTGCGGGATGACGGCGAAACGATCCTCGGTCTGCTTGCCGATGTAGGTGGGTGCGGTCAAGTAGCCCGCGGGGAAGAGCTGCAGCGGGCCAAGGTTGTTGAAGTCGTTGATGGCCAGCCCGC
>JBFWSD010001314.1:0-2550 GCA_050248575.1 Gemmataceae bacterium | reverse complement strand
TCATCGACCAGCACCGAGACGTTGGGATAGAGGTGTTCGGTGACGGCCTGGGCGTTGGGGACGCGCGTGGTGTCGAAGCTGCCCGGCGAGAAGCTTTCCACGGCGGCGCTGACGAACGAGCCGAGCACCGAAAGCTGTTTCAGCCCGGGGCGCGGATCGCTGATGCCGATCATGACTACCCGGCTGTTGGCGTCTTTCTTGACACGGGCCAGCACTTGCCCGAGCAACGGGGTCGGCTTCCACTTTTCGAACTTGCCCGAGGCACGCAGGATGTAGCCCTGCACGCTCTGCGGATAGAAGCCGATGAACAGCCAGCCCTGATGGATGGTGTAGCTGGGCAGGAAGAAGAAGCCTTCCGCCACCAGGCGCACCGCGTACATGTCCACGCCGCGATAAACCTGCTTCTCGTGAGAGATGTCCAGCTCGGCAAAGGCGGGCAACGCCTGGAAAAGAGTGTTCAGGCTCGCCTGCAGCTTCTGGGCGTTCTTCACCTCCAAGGCTGCGCCGAAGTTGAAGGTGAGGATGCCTTCACTGGGCGAATTGTACAGCACCAGCCTGGAGCCAAGGTTGGCCAGCACATCGTCGCGCAGATCAACGCCCAGCCGCGATTTTAGGTCGGTGAAGTAATCTTTGGCGAGCGGAGCGCCGCTCGAGGCGTCGATGGTGGTGACGACCAGGTCGTAGAGGGCCACCAGGTCGAGGTCGAAGGCATAGATGGAGCCGGCGTCAGCGGGCAGGGCCGGGAACTTGTCCACGTCGAGCGGCGTGGCCCCGGCCAGCTTGAAGATGCCGCGGCGCTCGCCCGGAACGTGGAGCTCGATCGTGCTGCGCAGGTTGCGGTCTTCGAAGCCGAAGTAGAGCGAGATCGACTTGAAGTTCTTCAGCCCGAGCTTGTCGAAGGGGGTCCAGGTGGCGGGCACGGCGATCAGCGGCAGGAACAGTTTCTGCACATCGATGAAGCCGCGCAGGGCCGTCTCGTAGCGATCGAATTTCTTGAGCGACTTGTAGAGCGCCGTGTCGGGCAGGGCGGGCCCTTTCTTATCGAGGCGGGCGATCACGTCGGCGGCCGGATCGGTGCCGATCACGAAGACCACGTGCGGCCCTTCCTGCCAGTAGGCGAGGTGAACGGGAGCGGTCGCTTCCGGGTCCCACTGGAAGGTCTTGCGGCCCGCGACCTCGATCTGCTTGACGTCGACCTCACCGAGTGCGGCGAACAGCCCGAGCGCGGCAAAGACTTCCTGTCTGTCCTTGTCGGTCTGAACGTTGGGGAGGACGAGCATGAACTGGACGCGGGGCGGAAACAGCCCGGGGACTTCGAGCCCCATGAGGAAGCCGCGCTGCCCGAGGCGGCGGATGGCCGTGGGGGCGGCGTTGAAGCCTTTACGCAGTTCTTGCAACCGCTTGGAGTTGCGACCCTGGAGCACTTCTTCCTTCAAGATCGACGGGCCAATGGAATCTCGCGTCAGGTCGATGGTGTAGTCGATGAACTTGCCAAAGTCTTCTTGCCAGAGTTCGCCGGTGGCGGTCTTGGCGAAGGCGGCCCGGTGGGCGTCGATGCCGTCCCACTGCAGGAAGACCAGCGTGTTCTGGCCCAGCAAGCGTTCGGGAGCGGTTTCCGCATCGGCGCCGCGCGCGGGCGCGGTCAGGAGCGAAACAACCAGCGCGACGATTCCAAGGCGAGACGACATCGGTGGCTCCTTTCACAATCCCGAACGGGTAGAATTCAATCTCGTTATGGATGCAGTCGCTGCGTTCAAGTTCGGCTCTCAGAACGATCCACAGAGACACAGAAACAAAACACAGAGAAGACAATGAGATAGAGGGAGGTATAGAGTGATTCGTCCGCGTCTCTGTGGTTCGTTCCTTGGATGCCAACCCTGCGACGACGTTTTGAAAGCCCGCGTGTGTGACTGACTACTTCTTTTTCAGCACTCCTTCGACGTAGGCCCCCACGTCCTTGTCAAAGTCTTCGACGAAGTCGAAGGTCTTGATGAGCTTGTTGTCGCGGTCGAAGATGACGATCAGGGGCGGGCCGCCGATATTCAACTTGTTCTGCCACAGTTCTGAACTCTCGTCGAGGATGACGTTGGCGCTGATGCGGACGCCTTGTTTCTGGAGCACTTTCAAGACCTTGGCGTGGGCGTCGGGCGTCTCCTCGGGGCTGTCGAGCGACACGGTGATGGTGGCCAGTCCGTCCTTTTCCAGCTTCTGATGCATCTGAACCAGATGCGGCAATTCCTCGATGCACGTAGCTCAGGTCAGGCCCCAGAAGTCGACGACGACGACCTTGCCCTTCTGGGCGCGGACCAGTTTGCCCAGTTCCTTGTACTTCACCGCCTTCAGAGTGATGTCGGCGAGCTTCTCTTCCTGCGGGCTGCCCAGCGGGGCCAGGGCCATCAGCAACGTGCAGGCGGCAACCGAGGTGCGCAGCATCTTCTTCTCCCCTCAAAACCAGGGTGATGTTGATAGGATGATGGTAATGTCGCCCCTGCCCGAGGGCAATCATTTCGTGAAGGAGTACCCGATGAAGGTTGGCGCACGCAACAAGAT
>JBFWSD010001313.1:0-2551 GCA_050248575.1 Gemmataceae bacterium | reverse complement strand
GGAGGGCCGGTTCGATCGGCGAGCTCTTGTCGGGCTTCTTCTCATCGCCGCGCAGGAAGCGATAAGTCACCGCCTTCAGATCCGCATCATAAGCGCGGGGCAAGCCGTCCTTCAGCACGTCGGCCTGGCCCGGCACGCGCTCGGTGCGGATCTGATGCGGCTCGAAGAACGCCCGGAAATGATAGTAGGCCCGCTGATCGATCGGGTCGTACTTGTGATCGTGGCACTTGCAGCAGTTGATGGTCACGCCCAGAAACGCCTTCATGGTGTGCTCGACGGTATTGTCCAGCCAGTGATGCCGGTTGAACTTGTACCAGTTGCGGGCCAGGAAACCGGTAGCGCGCAAGCTGCGTTCGTCCTCGGGGGCCAGCTCGTCCGCGGCGAGCATCTCGAGCACCATGCGGTCGTAGCCCTTGTCTTCGTTGACCGACTCGACGATCCAGTCGCGCCAGCGCCAGATGTGCCGCTGGCTGTCGCGGATCTCTTGTCGATAGCCGGCCCAGTCGCTGTAGCGCCAGACATCCATCCAGTGCCTGGCCCAGCGCTCGCCGTAGCGCGGGCTGGCCAGCAAGCGCTCGACAACCTTCTCGTAAGCGTCGGCCGACGTGTCCGCCACGAATGCCTCGACCTCGGCGGGCGTGGGCGGCAGCCCGATCAGATCAAGATACACGCGCCGTAACAACACGTGCTTTTCCGCCGGGCCGACCGTAGTTAGTCCCTGCCTGGCCTGCGCCGACTCCAGAAAAGCGTCGATCGGGTTCTTCGATTTCGAAGCGGGCAGGGCAGGGCGGACCGGCACCTGATAGCCCCAGTGCTGCAATGGGTCGGGCGGAATCGGCTCATCGGGCATCCTGGCCCCCTGGTCGATCCAGGCCCGCAGCTTCACGACCTGGCCGGGCAACAACTTCTCCCCTTCGCCTTCCGGCGGCATCAGCTCATGCAGATCGGCGGCAAGCACGCGGCGAAGGAGTTCACTCTCGCCTGCTTTGCCGGGGACGATGACGGCCCCATGGCGGCCCCCCTTGGAGATGAGCGAGGCCGCATCGAGGCGCAGCTTCGCTTTTTGCTTGAGCCCGCCGTGGCAGGCAAAGCACTTCTCGGCCAGGATCGGCTTGATGTCGCGCGTGTAGTCGACGGGAGGCTCGGCGCCGCCCGCCGACAGGAACGGAGCGAAAGCAAAGAGAATCAGAATGAATCGGGAAGTCGATTTCATGGCGACATCCGTGAGGAAGGCGAGGCGCAGTTTCATCAGGGTAGGATAGCACCACTTGAACGTTAAAGTTAAGTACTTTCCGGCCCGCCGTCAAGAAAAATAGCCCAGGAAGGCAGACTGGAATTCTGTTGCTGCGCGGCAAGGCGCGCTGAAATGACCTCAGAGCACAGATAGCGGAGAGTTAAATACAAAGAGAGTTACTTGCATCGATGTTTGCTTCGGGCGTCTCTCTCTGTGCTTCTTCCTCTGCGTCCTCTGTGGTTCGCTTGCAAGCCAGTGATCGTGACGAATCGCAGATTGGCTGATCCGCGCTCGAACCGCACTGCGTATGAGTGGTTGGGTCGATCACAGGTTGCCCACGGGCACGCTGGGCTCGCCGTCGCCGTCCCAGATCCAGCCGAACTGGGTGTTGCTGGGGTATGGATCGCGCTGGTACTCCTCGCGCAGTTGCGAGAGCTTGTCGGCCTTGATGGCCTGGCGCTGCGCCTTCACGTCGATGCCGAAGAGCTTCGCCGCGTTCAGCCCGAGAATGTTGTTCTTCACTTCATCGGTCAGGGCAGGATACTTGTACTTGTCCATCAGCTCTTCGCTCATCTTGAGCCGGCGCATGCGTTCGATCTGCCCTTGCGGGCTGCCGTTCCAGATGGAATCGGTCCCCCACAGGATCCGCTCCGGGCCGGCGGTTTGCAGCATCTGCCCGAGCATGTGCAGGCACAGCGTCGGTTGCCGCGCCGAGAGCTGATGAAAGGTGCTGCCCAGTTCGAAGTAGATGTTTTTGATCCCCGGGTTCTTCTTGAGGATGCGGAAGATGTCCGAGATCCAGGGGATTTCTTGCGGGTCGTCCTTCTTGGGGTCGTCGACCTTGTCCCCCGTGCCCCGGGCCAGCCAGCCGAAGCCGCGGAAGCCGGAGTGATAGACGATAAAGTTCAGCTCGGGCCAGTCCTTGGCGGCCTTTTCCAGGTCGAACGGGGTACAGGCCTTCTCGTTGAAGGCGCCGAGGGGCAGCCCCTTGTGCACGCACAGGTTCTTCACCCCCAGCTTTTTCGTCTTCTCCCAGAAGGGGTAGGCCACCTTCTCGTCGTCGAGGAACCAGGCCTTCTCGCCCAGCTCGGCGCCGGTGTACATCTTCCAGGCGTCGATCTTGAGCTCCTTGACCTGGCGTTCGAGCTCTTCCAGTTCCTTGCTGCCGAGGTTGGGGCGGAGGAGCCCGTGCGAGAGCACGCGCCGCGAGCCCGCCAGGTCGTTGACGAACTTGCGCGTGGCCACCATCTGATCGGGGGGCAGCGGGTTCTTGTCCCATTCGCGCGAGGGCACGCCGCTGATGATGGCCATCACCGT
>JBFWSD010001312.1:0-2552 GCA_050248575.1 Gemmataceae bacterium | reverse complement strand
TCGGAGCGGGCCAGGCGGCGTTCCACGTGCCGCATGTCGTCGCGAACCTGCTGGAAGATCTCGGGGAAAGCCACGGTGCTGCCCTCGCTCTGGAGCAGTTCGATGACCGCGGTTGCCTCTTTCACGATCGCTGCCTCGCTCTTGGACAGCTCCAGCGACTTCTGCAGGTTGCCGCGATTGGCCTCGTCGTCCTTGTTGGGGTTCTTCTGGAAGGCGGCGTCGATGACCGTGGTGCCCTTGTGGACTTCCATCTGCATGGCGAGCATCTTCTCGCAGCGGGCCTTGAGGGCCATCAGCACGCGTTCGATCTCTTCTTCGCGGCGCTGGCGGAGCAGCTCTTCGAGCTTCTTCTTGGCCTTTTCCAGCTCGTCGATGGCGTTGGTCTGGGCGTTGGCCGCGCCGTCCAGATCGTTGTCGTTGATGCGGTCCCGCGCGTCCTGCTGATGCCGGGCCGCGTCTTCGATCTGCTGCCGCCCGGGCAGCTCATCGTTCGGCGTACTCGAGCCATTCGGGTTGCTCGGCATCGGGTTCCCGTTGGGGTTGCCATTCGGATTGCCGTTCGGGTTACCGTTCGGATTCCCGTTCGGGTTACCATTCGGATTGCCGTTCGGGTTGCCGTTGGGATTGCCGTTCGGGTTGCCGTTGGCGTCCGGGGCGCCGTTCGGATTGCTGTTCGGGTTGCCATTCGGATTGCCATTGGCATTGGGGCGGTTGCCATTGCGAAGATCGCGGGCCAGGTCGTTGGCACGCTGCTGGTTGTTTGCTTCGGCGCGGCCGATATCGGCGCGGTCGCCGTTGCCCTCGGTGCGTGCCCGGTTCATTCTCTCTTCGAAGATGATCCGGTTGATGCGCTCGAGGGCAGCCCGCAGGGCGGCGATCTCCTGGTGCAGCGCGTCGTCGCGATTGTTGTCCATGAGCAGCTCGAGGATGGCGCGAATGTCGGCCACCAGCATCTTGTTGTGCTCCATGGCCTCGCGCACGTCCTTGATGCTCAGGTCGTTGGAGGAACGGAGGATGCCGATGAGCTTGTCGAAGCGTTCGTTGACGCCGGAGTCGGCGGCCAGCTTGATGGCTTTCTTGATGCTGGCGGCCCGCTCGCGGTCCTCCGCCTTGTTGCTGGTTTCCAGCCGCTGGGCCAGCCGCAGCAAGGATTGCTGCAAGTTCTGGAACTTGCGGCGATCGAGCTCCTTCTTGATGACCAGCTCGTCGGTCGGCGAGGCCGGCTTGGTGGGGGCATCGGCGGCCTGCACACTGACGGCCAGCCCGGCCAGCAGGGCACCCGCCACGAACAACATTCGACGCAACATGGTGTCTCCTCCGTATCTCGGCGGTTCAAAGTCACCTGGGGTTTGCCCGGCTGCGGGCCGGGAAACTGCATTCAGTACACGTAATGGGACGGCCCGACTCAGGGTTCCTAACGTAACAAGCCGATTTGGCCGTTGGTCCGGCTCGTCAAACATTGCGTACCCTGGAGGAACTGCTACGGACTACGGGCCAAGGACTACGGACTCTTTGGTCTGGTCTCGAAGGGGCCAGCTGCTTACAATCCCCGACCTTGCGGTGAGCCTGCGGGAATGGAGAAGCGCATGACCAGGGAAGGTGGGGGAAGCAGCACGAAGGCGTGGCGGCGATGCCGGCGGATCGTCTGCGCGGTGCTGGCAATCTTGCCCCTGGCGCAGGGCTGCAACGCCATCAAGCTCTACGACAAACCCGAGCCCGTGGCGGGCAAGGAGAAGACGCCCGGCGAGCCCGTTGCCCCGAACCGCTATTCTTTCCGGGCTTCGCAGTTTCTCTTCCTCAGCGATTTCGAGATCAAGAAGGAACAGCCCCTCTTCCGGTCGCTGGCCGACATGCGCGACCAGGTTTACCGCGAGCTGAAGCTGCCCGAATCGAACACGCTGGTGCAGGTCTACCTGTTCGAGGATCGCGAGCGCTACGAGAAGTACATGAACGCTCGCTATCCTGGCTTGCCGCAGCGGCGGGCCTTCTTCGTGGCGCAGCCGCGCAACGTCGGCGGCGAGGATCTGCTGGTCTACACCTACTGGGGGGACCGCGTCCGCGAAGACTTGCGGCACGAATGCACGCATGCCCTGCTGCACAGCGTGTTGAAGGATGTGCCCCTCTGGCTCGACGAAGGGCTGGCCGAATACTTCGAGATGCCCGACGACCAGAAAGGCATCAACAGCCAGCACCTGGCCCAGCTGAAGGTGGGCGGCTTCAAACCCGACATGGACAGGCTCGAGCGGCTGAGCAAGGTACAGCAGATGGACCCGCCCGAGTATCGCGAGGCCTGGGCCTGGGTGCACCTGATGCTCGACGGCCCGCCCGAGGCCCGCAAGGTTCTCTGCGCCTACCTGCAAGAGCTGCGGCACAATCCCAACCCCGGCCCGCTCCGGCCCAGGCTGGCCGAGGCTGTTCCCAGCCTCGATGATCGCCTTGTCCAGCACGTGGCCCGCCTGGAAGTCCCGTCCAAGCCGCGGGCTCAGCGCTGACAGCTCTCCCGTTTCACTTGAACTGATGCGTCTCCACCACCGCATCTTCATTGAGGTGGG
>JBFWSD010001311.1:0-2554 GCA_050248575.1 Gemmataceae bacterium | reverse complement strand
CTTTCGCTCGGCTGAGGACCTATTTAGGATCGGGCCGCCTCAACGCGCCCGCAGGCTCCTGGCGAAGCGGGCTGGTATGGACCAGGACGACCGCTTGCTGAGCAACCTGCGGATCTATCAACACTCCAATAATTCGCTTGCGCGTGTTTGCCGCAAGACAGAGTAGTGCAAAGTCTGTGCCAACGCCGGAAACCAGCGACATAATTCCAACGTAGTTTTTTAACGGCAACTTCGTCGGCACGAGCGTCCGTCGCCTTCATACCATGCGTCGCGCTTGATTCTTGGCACGTTGTTTGCCTCCTCTGCGTAAATAGGGCGACTGAAAAACAGCGTCGCCGTGCCAGTGAAGGCGCGGAACGGTTCGTCTAACTAACCATCTTGGAAAATTCATTGGGGTAACCACAAAAGGAGAACGGCATGATTTTCATGAATCAGTTTCGAAGGGAACAGGTGGACGCCGCTCGAAAGATCGCCGAGGCCGGACCATTCCATGCTGACGATCTCCGAGGCCGGCTGCCGACCTAATCGTCCATCCGGAAGGAATCAGCTCCTTGGCAAACAGATACAACGAAACGGTTGACGATGAAAAGGTCAGCGCCAGTTATTTTTACGGTGGGACATTCGACGCGCAGCTTCGAGGAGCTGGTAGAGATCCTGCGTGCACACGGTGTTGAGCGATTGATCGATGTGCGAACGATTCCGCGCTCGCGGCACAATCCTCAATTCAATCGAGAAACACTGAGCAAGGCCTTGCGCAATCGACGTTTCAGCTATCGGCACATGAAGGCCTTGGGTGGCTTGCGGCGTGCACGCCCCGATTCGATCAATACCGGCTGGCGCAACGCCGCGTTCCGCGGATTTGCCGACTACATGCAAACACCGTCTTTCGAGGAGGCCTTAAATCGGCTTCTCGAACTGGCGGAGCAAGAGCCGACTGCCATTATGTGTGCCGAAGCAGTACCTTGGCGTTGCCATCGATCGCTGATTGCCGACGCGCTCGTCGCGCGCGGCTACCAGGTTCGAGACATCATGAGCGTCGCGAGTGCCAAGCCGCATGTCCTCAAGCCAATGGCCAGAGTTCACGGTAAACAAGTAACGTATCCAGCCGAGGAGACAATGGACCATGGCCCGCGACATCTTTGAACTGAAGCCGGTATCACCTTTCCGTCTGGACTTGACAGTCTGGACGCTGCGTCGTCGTTCGCACAACATGGTGGACCGCTGGGACGGCGCGACCTACCGCCGAGTGCTGCCATTGCCGACCGGACCTGTGGAGGTGGGGGTCACCCAGCTGACGCCTCACGAGAAGGCGCGACTGAAAGTCGCGGTGGCGGGCCAGCCTGTCACTACGGCAGTCAGGGCGGCCGTGACAACCGCTCTGGAGCGACTGCTGGGGCTGCGCATCGACCTGGCGGAATTCTACCAGTTCGCCGCTCACCATCGACACCTTGGACCGTTGGCCCAGCGCTTCCGGGGCATGAAACCGCCGCGCTTCGCCACCGTCTTCGAGGGCGTGATTAACGCGATGGCGTGTCAGCAGTTGACTCTGACCTTTGGCGTCCGCCTCCTCAACTGCCTGGCCACGGCATGTGGCGCCGCGTTTGGCGAGGGCAATGAGGCTTCTCACGCATTCCCGCGCCCAATGGACCTGGCCGGGATGTCCCCTGCGGCCCTGCGGCAATTCGGGTTCAGTCGGCAGAAGGGCCGGGCCATGATCGAACTCGCCCAGTCGGTTGTCGAAGGGCATCTGGACCTGGAAGAGCTGGCGAACCTCGCCGACGACGAGGCCGTGAATCGCCTCTGTGAACTTCGGGGCGTAGGACGCTGGACTGCAGAGTATGTCCTGCTGCGCAGCCTGGGGCGGACCCATATTTTCCCGGGCGATGATGTGGGTGCTCGCAATAACCTTCAGCGCTGGCTGCATTTGGCCAAGCCGCTCGATTACCAGGAGGTCCGGCGGATCCAGTCTCGCTGGGACGGCTATGCCGGACTCGTTTACTTTCACCTATTGCTTGATCGCCTGGCGGAGACCGGCAACTTGGGAGAGATTCGTTCCGAGGCGCACGGCGACTCAGGAGTACTCTATGTCGAAAGATAGCCCGAACGAAGCTGCTGAGAAAGCTCGTCTCGAACGGGCCAATCGCGGTGAAGAGAACTGGCGGCGGTGGGGACCGTACCTTTCCGAGCGGCAATGGGGCACCGTGCGCGAAGACTATAGCGCGCACGCGCCGCCTGGAATTACCTGCCGCACGATCACGGGCTTATCGCTGGGGTGAGGATGGGATCGCTGGCATAAGCGACGACGAGTCGCGCTTGTGCCTCGCGCTGGCTCTTTGGAACGGGCGCGACCCCATTCTGAAGGAACGATTGTTCGGCCTGACCAACGGCGAAGGCAATCACGTTGAGGACGTCAAGGAGCTGTACTACTACCTGGATGCCACGCCGACTTACTCCTACCTGAAGATGCTCTACAAGTTGAGAGTGGTCAATGTAATCGATGGACCGTTGATCGCGGTAATCGATGGGAAGAGCGCGGCGTGACTGGGGACGCAGG
>JBFWSD010001310.1:0-2559 GCA_050248575.1 Gemmataceae bacterium | reverse complement strand
AATCACCTCATCGTGCTGGTCAACGGCAAGAAGATCACCGACTTCACGGACAAGAATAACACCTACACCAAGGGGCACTTTGCCATCCAGCAACACGACCCGGGCAGCGTCATCAAGATCAAGAAGATCGAGGTGAAGGAGCTCAAGAAGTAACCAGCAACGATTGCTTGGCTTCGCCCCGAAGCTCTGGGTCGCGCTTGGCGATGCAGAGCTTCGTCGTTTTCTCTCAATCCTCGCGCACGAGCCAGTCCACTTCTTTGCCCTTTGGCAGCCACCAGCCACTCATGTAGCCATCCACGAGGATGGCCCCCGCCCCCATCTCGGCAAACCAGGCCGCGGCTGCGAGCGCAACGGGCCACCTCATGCCCTCCGGCTGATCCACCTTGAGGTCAAATCCGATGCTTTCTTGCACTGCCGTCAGCAAATTGCGGATCTGGACCAGGGCCGGATGGGTCTCGTCCTCGAGAAGTTCAAGCCGGTCAGCCACTTCCTCTCTGGTCTGATCACCATGCCAGCGTTCCACCTCGATGGGCGGGCCGCTACTGAATCGAAGTAGAAAGGTGCCAAAATCGGTGCCCGTGGAAGTGCTCTCGATGGTCAGCTCGGCGGACATCTTCGCATCAGGGCAGAATACTCGCGAGAGTTCTTGCAGCCTGCCTGCAATGCCTTCTCGAAGCTGCTCCGGGGTCACCGAGGCCACGGACTGACGACAGAAAGTGGTGATCCAGACGCTCAAGGGCCGTCTCAATCGATGATCTTGCTGAGCGGGTATTCAACGATGCCGCGGGCGCCGGCGGCCTTCAGTTGCGGCACGATGTGCCGCACCACCGACTCGTCAATGATCGTGGTCACGTCCACCCATTCCGGGTCGGACAGCGAAGCGATGGTTGGCGTCTGCAGGGCGGGCAAGATCTTGAGCACCGGCTCCAGGTCGGCCTTGCGGACGTTCATCATCAGGCCGACCTTGCCTTCGGCCGCCATCGCCCCCTGGAGCATCAGCACCAGGTCGTCCATCTTCTGCTTCTTCCAGGTGTCGGTATAGGCCTTCTTGTTGGCGATGAAGCGCGTGGTGCTCTGCAGCAGTTCGGCAACGATACGCAGGTTGTTGGCGCGGAGCGAGCTCCCCGTCTCGGTAACCTCGACGATGGCGTCGGCCAGCCGGGGCGGTTTGACCTCGGTGGCCCCCCAGGAAAACTCGACCTGGGCCGTGACCCCATGCTTGGCGAGCCAGCGACTGGTGAGGTTGACGACCTCGGTGGCGATACGCTTGCCCTGGCAATCCTTCACGCTCTGGATGGGCGAATCGTTGGGGACAGCCAGCACCCAGCGCACGGGCCGCCGGCTCACCTTGCTAAATACGAGTTCAGCCAACTCTTGCACGTCGGCGTCGTTTTCGATGATCCAGTCGTAGCCGGTCAGCCCGCAATCGAGCGAACCGTCTTGCACGTAGCGGGCCATTTCCTGGGCCCGGATCAGGGTGCAGTGAATCTCGGGGTCGTCGATGCCCGGATAGTAGCTGCGGCTGGCATAGGTGATCTTGTAGCCCGCCTTGCGGAAAAGGTCCCCGGTGGCTTCTTGCAGGCTGCCCGCCGGCAGGCCCAGTTTCAAGATCTGCTCGCTCATTTCTGGTAAACCTTCTTGGGATCGAAGACCCGTTCCGCGATGACCTCGAGGCCGTCTCCTTCGACCTTGCGGAAGAAGCAGCTCTTGTAGCCCTCGTGGCAGGCCGCGCCGCCGATCTGCTTGACCTTCAGCAACACCGCGTCGGCGTCGCAATCGATGAAGACTTCTTTCACTTCCTGGACATTGCCGCTCTCTTCGCCCTTGCGCCAGAGCTTGTTGCGGCTGCGGCTGAAATAGCAGGCCCGGCCTGTCTTGACCGTTTCCTCGTAGGCTTCGCGATTCATCCAGGCGATCATCAAGACTTCGCCGGTGTCGGCGTCCTGGGCAATGGCGGCGACCAGCCCGCCTGCCTTGTCGAAATCCAGACTCATGATGTCGTCTCGCAGGTGTTCGATGCGGCCCCTTCCGTTGCAGGACATGATAGTGGATTTGCCGGGCAACGGGGGGCCAAGAACCGGAATAGGCTGATAGGTCTCGCTCTCACCATTGAAACTGCTTGACGGGCCAAGTTGCCCCAGGTAAGTTCATTCCAGCCCGGAAACTTGTTCCAACCACTGCACGTTCTTCGTGCCGCCCATGGCACGCACACCCGATGAACTCGAGAATCTGCTGGCGCGCGTGCGCGCGGGGGATACTGCAGCCCTCGGCGAGCTCGTGCAGCAATACGAGCCGCGCGTGCGGCTGGCCGCGCGCATGCTGCTCGGCCCGGCGTTACGCGCCCATCTCGATTCGATCGACATTACCCAGTCGGTCCATCGCACGCTGTTGCTGGGCATGCGGCAGGAGCAATTCTCTTTCCAGACCCCACAGCAGCTGATGGCCCTGATACTGACCATCGTCCGACGGAAAGAGGCGCGGCAGTGGCGACGCTTGCAACGGCAACAATCCAACATCGATCCGGCAGTGGAGGCGGAATGGAGTCAGCTGGAAGCCCGC
>JBFWSD010001309.1:0-2566 GCA_050248575.1 Gemmataceae bacterium | reverse complement strand
CATCGCCGACGAAATTGCCGATCACCACGTCGATGGGCTCGCTGGCACCGGTCGCAAAGCGCAGTGGCGCGCCAAGGCCCGTGGCCTGTCCCGGGTAGACGAGGACCTCGTTGGTGCCTGGCGACACGCCCACCAGATCCTCGATCAGGTCGCCCGCCAGCAAGCCGGTGGTCAGTCCGACCCGGCCACCCGTCACCGGCGCCAGATCGCCGGGAGCACCGGGCGTCAGTGTCTGCGCCAGGCTGAAGTTGCCGATGCCATCGTTCTTGAAGATGTAGAGCGAGTCGCTGCCCTGCACGGCGAGATCGACGAAGATGTCGCCGCCGGCAAAGAGGCCCAGCGCCATGCCGTGGGCCGGTCCGATGCCCAGGTCGGTGGTCCGCACCTCGCGCAGCGTGCCATCGCCATTGTTGAAGGCAATGGTCAGCGATCCATCGAAACCCAGGGCCACGATGTCCTGGAAGCCATCATTGTCAAGGAGGCCGATGGCCAGGTCGAGCGGACCGTCCCCCGTCGAGAATGGCTGGTCGGGCGGGGTGGCCAGTCCGGCACCGGGCGCCAGGGACGGCGCGCCAGGGATCGGATCCTGCGACGTGGGCATGGTGCCGGTGCTGGTCGGGGCATCGTCGTCAACAATGGTGCCAACGCCGATGCCGTCCCCGATCTCGTCACCGACAGGGTTGGACAGGACGATCCTGAAGCTCTCGTTGGATTCGAAAGTCATGTCCGCGATGATCGGCACCGAGATGGTCTTGGAAGTCTCGCCGGCCTCGAAGCGAAGGGTGCCACGCTGCGGCACGAAGTCGACGGAGGCGGTGGCGGTGATGCCCTCGGTCTCGTAATCGACCAGGGCCGGATGATCGAGGACCTCGGAGAGGATAACCGTGAACACGGCGTTGCTCACGCCGTCGTCCCCTTCGGTCACCGTGACGTCATCGATGTAAAAGGAGTTGTGATAGCTGCCGCTGTCCGGGCCGCTGGCGGCTTGTTGACCATTGCTGCTTGCACCATCAGTTCCGCTGGTGGGGAGAGGACTGGAGGATGCAACCACGGCCGCTGCCGGGTCAGGCGTTGCACTGCTTGAGGCGGCGGTCACTTCGCGTTGCAGAGTCGTGCTGATACTCGCAGCTTGCGCGTTCAATGTGTCGGCCAGCAGGTCGGCGTCGCTGCCACCCGTACCCGGGGGGCCGCCGCCTCTGCCTCCAGAATTATCGGGAGCTGGCACCGCGCTGACCGCATCGCCGCCTCCACCGCCGCCATCGGACCTCGCCGGCGGAGCCGCTGACTCGATGCCGGCGCGGCCAAAGGAGCCGCCACCACCATCGAACGGACCTGCCATCAGGTTGCTGAAGGTGAAGACGGCCGGGTCGCCGAACAGCGGTTCGGAGAGCGAAGGTGCTGGGCGGGACGGACGCAGCCTCTCGCTGCGCTGGTCCTGATTCCGTCCGCCGCCGCCGTCGTGCTTATGATCGTGAAGGGCACGCGCCAGCCGGCTGTCTTCTCGGACATCGTCGCGCGGAAGGCTGCGCCTGAAGGCGGGGCGATGATCGTCGCGTTCCTCCCCTGGAGGCATCACGGCGCCCGCCGCCAAGATGTCGGGAAGCAGGGAAAGGGGAGCATCTCGTGATTCGAGTAACTCGGCCACGGGGAAGCAGTGCCGATCCGTGTTCTTGCCTTGGGCCGCCGGGCTGGAGGCGAAAAGGCCGCGCAACGACTCCTGGACGACGCTCCGCCCTGAATGGAGCGCGTGGGAAACCTCGAAGCGCCAGAGCGCCCCCCTCTCTGCGATGGCCTGCGGTACCCGGCAAAGGTAGCGCAAGCACGCTGCTCTCCGGCCGCATGCTCGTGCCGGGTCGGCCACGAAGAACTGCCACGAGCTTTCGAGCATGGCGCGGCGTTCCTGAAGCCAGCTTCGCCAGCTTGCTCGTGGCGCTGCGGCCTCGCCTTGACCGCCACGCGCTCGAGCGACGACCGAGTACAGACTGTTCCCCCATCTCGCCAACAGCCGCGAAACCCATCGGAACATCGGTAAGTCCTCCGGGGGCAACCCAAGACCGGTTGCTGCCAACCCTGGCGCTCGCCCACGTCATGTGACGAGTTGCCGATGCTGTTCGTGGAAGGAGGGCGACGGAAGTGGGGCGAGTTCAGAAATCCCAGCGGCCGTGCTCTCACTGCGAGTTCCCCGCCACCTGGTCCCTGGGGAACTCCACATTGTGAGATGAGGATAGTCCGCGACTGACAGTCCCGTCAAATGAATTTTTCAAGAGCCCGTTCCACTGTGAAAACTCCAAGTAAGAACACCCAACTTCAATTGAAGTCCGGTAACGACCACTCGCAGAACCAAGCAAAAAGTCGAAACAGGCGGGTGGCCGAACTCGGCATTCGGGATCCGTTGCGGGCACCAATGAGCCGCGGGGAGTGGCCAAGTCCGGTACCATCGAGAAGACCGGTGAGACGTGACTGGGACTAAAAGGAGCTGGTGTCCAGCATCCGGTGCCTCGCCAATCCTCACTTCGATGAAGCCTCGATGGTCGAGGATGGGCAACTCCTTGACCTAGCCATCGTC
>JBFWSD010001308.1:0-2568 GCA_050248575.1 Gemmataceae bacterium | reverse complement strand
CGCAGTACGTTGCCACCGAAATCGAGGATGAGGCAGTTTTCCTTGTCGGGGTGCAGGCGGAAGCCCCGTCCGACCATCTGGTAGTAGAGACCCGGCGACAGCGTCGGCCGCAGTAGCACGACGCAATCAATGTTCGGTGCGTCGAAGCCAGTCGTGAGCACGTTCACGTTGACCAGGTACTTGATGTGGCCAGCGCGAAAGTCCGCCAGGGCCTGATCACGAATGAAATCGAGCGTGTCGCCGAAAACCGTCTCGACATGCTGACCACGCTCTTTGAGCTTCTTGGCGACATGCTTTCCGTGCTGAACGCCGCTCGTGAACACGAGGCAGGACTTCCTTTCCCTGGCCAGCTCGACGATTTCGCGGCAGGCGGCATCGACAATGGCCTCGTCATCCATTAGCGCCTCAACCTCGGAGGCAATATACTCGCCCCCGCGCACATGCAGGCTGCTTGTGTCTACTTTCTGTTTGCCGGCCTTGGATCGCAGCGGGCAGAGGTAGCCTTGGTCGATCAACTCACGGACACCAACCTCGTAGCAGACTGCGTTGAGCACATTGGCCGGTTCGCAGATCGAGCCGGACGAGAGCCGGTAAGGCGTTGCCGTCAAGCCGATGATGCGAAGGATCGGATTGATGGCCTTGAGCTCGGCCAGGAGCGTGCGGTACATACCTTCGCCATCAGCAGGGATCATGTGGCAATTGTGGACAAGAAGCCCATTAGCGAAGTAAGAAGGGTGTCCGGAGACTTGCAAAATGAACACAACGCTTCCGCTCGCTGATTCGTGATGCGTAAGACGAACCAGCCGTTTCGCGCCAGAAAAAGCGTCTTGCGCGAGTCCTGGAGCCTGCGCTGTGGCGACCGATGGCTGTGACCGTCCAGCTCCAATGCGACCCGTAGACCAGGATGGGCAAGGTCGATTTTCAGATGCTTCGGTAATCGCTCGCGCCTGTAGTCGGGCACCGGCACACTGTGTTCTGCGGTCCATTTGGGACCCAGAACAATGAGCAGTGCCTGCTGCTGCTTCGTGAGCTGACCGTTGCCGCCGCGGATGCGAGGCGAATGGCCTCTGGCTTTCATGGACTTGCTCAATCGGATGCGGACTTCTGGCGAGGTCATGCAATTGCTGTGGATCTTTGCGCAAGAGATGGAGCAGAATCGCTGCTTCATCCACAGCCGCTCTTTCTGGACCCTCAGGCTGCCGTCCGCCAGCCTCTTGGTCCGGGGTCGAAATACCCTGTCGCAGCATTCGCACACCTTTGATGCCAAACGCCAGCGAGCCGATTTCCAGGGAGCCTGCTGCTTTCCATCCGGAGTCTGTGAAGATGGGGTGGTTGGCCGTGCATTTGATGGTTGTGCCATCATCGTACTCCAGGGTAACGAGATTGCGGGCCGACCGTGCGGCCACAGCCTCCACCTTTCCGATGCCCGTTGCATTGCGCACGAACATGCCTGGCTGGATCTGCTCGATGGGAGTGTCGCCGGACGGTGTCAATACTCGAGTGCCCGGTACAAAGCACTCATCCACGATCACGAGGTCGAAGTGGCCCAGCTTTTTGGCCAGGCGGAACACCGATTGGATGCCGGCGATGATCACCGGCTCCTGCGTGTCGCGCATCCCCAGCCCGGCCGAGTAGACGCCGAACGGCAGATCAGGGCAAATCGCATTCAACTTGTCCGCCGCCTGCTGGAGCAGCTCTTTCACATGCGCCAGGATGAGTACGCGTCCTTGCCAGCGCCCGACCGCGTCTTTGCAGATCGTCGCCAGGATCGGCGTCTTGCCGCCAGCGGTCGGAATGACCACGCACGGATTGTCATCGTGCTCGCGCAGATAGCGATAGACAGCCTCGACAGCTGCACGCTGATAGGGTCTCAATTCCAAGGCGAATCCTCACTTACTCGTCTTGGGGGACTTCCTTGATTCGGACGATCGCCTTGCCCCCGGCAACGGGATCGCGTTTCCAAACCTGGATGTGCACGAACTGGCTGTCGTCTTTGAACACGCCGGCATGCTGGATCGAATCAACGAGGCATTTTTGAAAATTGTCCGCGTCCCTTCTGCGACGATCTGGCGGAAACAGCTCGAGCTCCAGGTCGAGGGGACCGAGTAGAGGCTTCAATCGGAGACGCGCCACTTGCTTGATCACTGTTTCCCGGTACACACGGCCACGCCGACTGATGAGCGTGGCATGGCCAATGTGCCGGTAGTAGTGGTTCAAGCTCGGCGGGAAAGGCAACTCAAGCGTCAACATGGTTCTTCTCCGTTCCAAGGGAGCTTCAACTGTCATCGCTGGGACTGCCGTGGAAGACGTGGCCCGCTGGCAGCGCGCGATCGCTGCCACTGTTGACCGGACGGCCGCTGTATGCCTGCGATTGCCAGGTCCGGCGGCCTTTCATGCCGCTGCCATTGGGGTAGCCCATGCACTTGCCGCAAAGGCCACTCCTGGCACGAGTGTCGCGTCCGCAACTGATGCAGTTCTGCAGTTCTGCCATGTGAATCCTCCAACCAACATCTGGGTTCGGGGATCGATACAACGCCGCTCAGCGTTTCCACGGCGGCGCGCCGGCGG
>JBFWSD010001307.1:0-2570 GCA_050248575.1 Gemmataceae bacterium | reverse complement strand
CCCGTCAGCTATCCCAAGCTGACGCTCGACGAGGTGCAGCGCAAGGTGGAAGAAGGGGACCGCCATGCCCTGGTCGTCGACCCGGTCAACCGGATGCTCTACGAGTTCTACCAGATGCGGAAGACCGACGCGGGCTGGCAGGCCGCGCAGTCCTCGGTGTTCGATCTCAAGTCGAACAAGATGAGGCCGGACGGCTGGACTTCCTCGGATGCGGCCGGGCTGCCCGTATTTCCGGCGGTGGCCCGTTACGACGAGATCAAGCGCGGGCAGGTCGAACATGCCTTGCGCGTGACGGTGCGACGCACGCGCCGCGCCTATGTTTACCCGGCCACGCATTTCGCCAGCCGCCTGACCGATGAGAACCTGCCCCGCATGGGAGAACGGATTCGCCTGCGGCAGGATTTCGACGTGAGCGAGTTTTCGCCCGAGACCCAGGCCATCCTGAAAGGGCTGAAGAAATACGGCATGTTCGTGGCCGACAACGGCATCGACTGGGCCATCTCGGTTGCCCCCGATCCGCGCTTGAAAACCCTGCACGACGAGCTGCGCAAGCTGAAGGGGTCGGACTTCGAAGTCGTGGTGCCGCCGCAGGGCTACCGGCCGCCCGGTTGAAATCTCAAAAAAATTGAACCGCTCCTCGCGCGAGCGTCGTGAGAGAGTGTGAGTAGGGAGCAAACACATGCAGGCAAGTATCGACGAGCTGGCGCTGACCGCAAGCGATGCCGACTTGCTGAGTGCGTTTGCTGCCTCTCGCAACGAAGAGGCGTTTACCGAGCTGGTGCGCCGTCACAGCCCGCTGGTGCTGGGTACATGCCAGCGCTTGCTGGGCCGTCATCAGGATGCCGAGGACGCCGCCCAGGCGGTCTTCCTCACCCTGGCCAGGCAGGCCGGGCAGATCGATGGTTCCCGTCCGCTGGCGGGCTGGCTGCATCGCGTTGCCTGGCACCAGGCTCTCGATGAACGCAAGAAAGCCATGCGGCGGGATCGGCACGAGCAGGCGGCGGCTTCGCTGCGTCCGGCCGCGAGCCCGCCGCCCGCGGCTGCCGACTGGCAACAGTGGCTGGACCAGGAGCTCGAGCGCTTGCCCGAGAGTTATCGACTGCCCTTCATCCTGCACCATCTGGATGGGATGACCAAGGAAGAGACGGCCCGGGCCCTGAGCGTCAACGCGGGAACGGTTTCAACCAGGCTGCATCGAGCCCGTCAGTTGCTGCGTGCGCGGCTCGAGCGGCGCGGCCTGGCGGTGGCGCTGGCGAGCCTGGCCATCGGGACATCCACCAGCCAGGCCAGTTCGGCCTTCGTTGCTCACACGGCAAAGCTGGCCTGTGCCCAGGAAATTGGCCAGGTTGCCGCCGGTGCGTTCTCTGCCACTCTCTCGACGCTTGTGAAAGGAATAACCTCCATGGGATTCGTGAAGTTCAGTGCGATCTGTGTGGCGGCCGGGCTGGCCTCGATGCTGGCGGTCGTCAAGTTCAATGGCACCGTTGCCGAGGAAATCGGCCTCGGCGGTGTCTCGGTGGTCACGCCTGGCGTGGGTTCGAGCTTTGCCGGCCCGTGCGCGGTCGAAGTGGCCGACGAGTTGACGAAGCTGGGCCTCACGGGCAAGTATCTCAGCGTGGCCGCACAGGTGGAGCAGGTTGCCTTTGTGCGCCATGAGAAGTATGTCCTGTCGGTTCAGCTCGCCGCGGGCGACAAGCCCGTTGCCCTCAAGATGCTCCGTTACAGCCTCGTGGACGGCAACAACAAGGAGATTGCGCGGGGCACGCTGGCCACCGATTTCACCCTGAAAGCCGGCGCGCAAAGAGACTTCCAGATTCCCTTGACCACCAATCCAAGCGGGCTGACGTTCAAGCTCGTGAAGTAGCGTTCCCACTCTGCCGTGCATCCTTTACAACTCTGTTACGACAAATACCCGCCGCTGCCTCGTCTCATTCGCGAGGTTCGAGTTTACTCTTTGCGAATGAGGAGCTGACGATGAAGGACAAAGTGCACGGCATGGTGCTGGCGGGACTGGTGGCCGGGCTGGTAGCCCTGGCCTGGCAACGCGACACCCACACGCGGGCCGCCCCCGGCGAACCGACCGAAACCAGAATCGACAAGAAAGAACGCACCATGACCGTATCCGGCACGGCCAAGGTGCGTTTCAGCCCCGATTCGGCGCGGATCTTCTTCGGCGTCGAATCGACGGCCCCCACGGTCAAGGAGGCCCGCTCCCAGACCAACCAGCGGCTCGCCAAGGTGATGGATGCCATCCGCGATCTCAAGATCGACGGCATCAAGATGAAGACCAGCGACGTCCGCGTGGACGCCGTTCATGAGCACCGCCGCGAAAACGGCGTCGACCGCACCGTGCACGTCGGCTACAAGGTGGCCGTCTCCTTCACGGTGCTGGCGCAGCACGGCGATGCCAATCAGCTCGGCACCAACGCGGGCCGCATCCTCGACACCGGTCTCGACAACGGCGCCAACGTCGTCCAGCGCATCGCCTTCTTCAAGGAGAAATGGCGGCAACACCAGCGCGAAGCGATGACCAAGGCGGTTGAAGACGCCCTCGAGAACGCCCGCGCCAT
>JBFWSD010001306.1:0-2571 GCA_050248575.1 Gemmataceae bacterium | reverse complement strand
GGAAGCTGCTTCGAAACGCCATCGATTGCCCGGCATCCTAGTTCGGCCAGGGCCAGAGACCAAGCAAAGCACCGATCAGCCCGGGCAAGGTCAGCACGAACAAGCCCGTCATCAGCAATCCCAGTACACACGTGAACGTGGAGAACTGCGGCACCTCGCCGCGCCGTCGCTGCAGCAGACTGCCGCCAAAGATGCAGGCGGGCACGATCATCGTCAAGAAGATCAGATAAACACAGGCATACCAGGTCAGCAGCCGATCGACTTCCGCAGGCAAGCGCCGGTCGACTCCGCCCATGTTGGGGAGGGCGGCCGGAATGCGGGAGAGGATCGCCCCGACGGTGATCAACGCCAGAAACAAGGCACCGAGGATCCGGGCCATCTTGCCCCGCGCATGAATCACCGCGGCAAGTGCCAGCAAGGGGGGCAAGCCGAAGAGCACAAGTGCGCCTGCGTCCAGCCCGCGCAAGAGCACGAGCTGGGCCACCGCCAGCAACAGGGCCAGCAGCCCTTCGACTACCAGATGCCGCGCTAGCTGGTCGCTGCCGGTGGTTTCGACCTTGCGGGGCTCGTTCATCGCCCCTCCTCCGGGAGCTCACGCTGCCGGCTCGCCAAGACGATTGCTCAAAGCTCGGCCAGCCGGGCACGCGCCTGCTGAAAAACGTCGACGAAAGCTTGCCGCTCTCGCTCTGACGGGCAACGGGCAACGGTCTTGGCCCAGTGCAGCATGTCGTCGAGCGACTTGGCCAGCTGTCTCCGCGCCTCTTCCTGAACCGCGAAGGGCACACCTCCCACATTCACATACACAGGAGACGAATGCGCAAACACGGTCTGCGGCGCAGGGTAGCCGGGCAAGCGCGCCGGCCCGGTGCAACGCGCGGCCAGCCAGCCAGTCGCGGCGGGCTGCCACTCCATGTCGATCTTCGCAGCCACCGGATCGGTCCCTGCCACAGAGGCCGTGGCGACCGTCCCCTGCGGTCCAATCACCTCGAGCCGCTCGAAGGGCAGCAGGCTGCGCGCCGTGGCTTCGATGCGTACGGGCCGGTTCGCAGCAATGTCGATCACCGCGCCCGGATCCTGCCCGTTCACTTTCAGCTCGAGCAAAGGACCGTTGCTGATGAAGGTCTGCCCGGCGCGGATGGCCTCGATCCAGCCCTGAAAGTCGAGGTGAGTGTCGGCCGCAGCCTTCGCGTAAGTCCTCATTGAACCGAGTGTTGTGAAGTTGCGTTCCTTGCCGCTGGCCCCGACGAGGGGCACACGCAGACCAACATTCAGAAGCCGATACCAGTCGGGCAGCACATCATAGGGCGAGTCCTCGAAGTAGGTGACTTCAAAGGCGTCGACCTTGCCTAGCAGCAGATCGGCCAGCGGTTCGCCCAGTCGGAAGTGTTCCGATTCGTGGGCCGTGTCGGTCCACACCACCAGGCCGCGCTTGCGATGACATTGATCGCACCAGTCGGCCAGCGTCCAGTCGTCGGGCCGGCCCCGCCCGCCAAAAGCGAGTGGAAAGACGACGCGATGAGCATGCAGCAGTCCCAGGCTGCCCAGCTCGGGATGGCGATTGTGCGTGTTGACGGCGACGATGCACCCCGCTGCTTCGAGGGCGGGCCGCTGCCCGCTGAACGCCAGGATGTTCGACTGCTGCGTGAAGCCCACCTGCGTTTCGCAGGCGAGCAAGTTGACGACGGCGAGGTCCTCGGCCTGCCCTTCCAGCAACGCGGCATGCGGCGTGAGCGCATGCGCGCGGGCATCCCCGGAGAACCAGCCCGCCTCGCGCATGTTGGCCCAGCGCTCGACATTGAAACGCAAGGCGATCTTGCCCACGCCCAGCTCGATATCTTGAGACACGGGCCGATACTCGGGCCCCTTGCAGATGTCGACGTGCAGCGGCCCGGCGGGCAGCTTGATCTCGCAAGATCCATCGATGTAGGCGTATGCCTTCATGCCAAGGAGCAGGTTGCCCCCGACGTCCTCGAATTTGCCCGTGGCGAAGTGGGTGAGCCGGCCCAGCGGCGCGTGATAGATTCCCTCCCCAGCGGTGATGCGCAGCCTGACCGGCGTGGGCTGGCCCGTGGCCTGGTCGTTGACGCGGACGTGAACGGTGAGCATGGCTACCTCAGCGGCAGGGCGACGGGCCGCTTCTCGGCCTGCGAGCGATAGATCGCCGTGAATATCTCCACCACGCGGCGGCCATCCTCCGCCGTTACCAGCGGCGGACGCTTGTCCCGGAGCGCGGCCGCGAAATCGGCAATCTGCAAGGCGTGATAGTGCGTGTCGGGATCGATCCTGGCAAAGTTGGCCCGGTCTTCGGCCTGGAACCTCTCGAGCAGGCTTTCCTCGCCCGGCACGTTCCAGATGTCGTTCAAAGCGGGCTGCGCGTTCCCGGTCATCCCCGCGATGAAAGTGGCCCCGCGATCGGTCTGCACCCCCACCGAAGCGCCGCTGCTGCCGTGGATGTGGACCGTCGTGAACAGGCCGGGCTGCTGCGACACGCTGGTGACGATGCTGCCCAGCCCGCCGTTCTCGAAACGCAGGATGGCCACCGCCGTGTCGTCCACCTCGATGGACGGATGG
>JBFWSD010001305.1:0-2573 GCA_050248575.1 Gemmataceae bacterium | reverse complement strand
GGGCTCGGCGGTGTATGATGAACATGTAGGGCTGAGCCGCACGACCGGGCAGGTCACGCACGTGACTGCCGCCGACGTCGATGCCGAGCGCGACTACCTGTTTCGCGATCTCGAAGCCACCGGCGACCTGGCCGAACGCTACGTCATTGACGGCTTCCACAAGGTGCTCCAGGGCAAGAACGGCGGCGGCGATCCCTGGCATACCGACGGCAACCTCTACGTTGGCATCATCGACCCCAAGGTTTCGAGCAAACGATAACTCTTGCAGCAAGGAGACGCACCCATGATCGAACCTATCCCGATGCCGTCCGACAAGGCCCTTGGCTTCAAGATGAGCGGCAAGCTGCACGACGAAGACTACAAGAAGTTCGTGCCCATGGTCGATGACGCCATCGCCAAGCAGGGCAAGGTGCGCATGCTGGCCCAGTTCCACGACTTTCACGGCTGGGACATGCACGCCCTGTGGGACGACATCAAGTTCGCCACCACGCACTGCACCAAGATCGAGCGGATTGCCCTGGTCGGCGAGAAGAACTGGGAGAAGTGGATGGCCAGCGTGTGCAAGCCCTTCACCATGGCCAAGATCAAGTACTTCGACGCCGGCGAACTCGAAGCCGCCAAGACCTGGATCACGGAAGGCTGATCGAGGCTACGAAGCGCTGGCCGTCAGCAGGGCATCGATGGCGGTCAGCGTTTCGCCGAGCCCGTCGCGCAGGACCGCGTCGGCCGAGTCGTCCTGGTCGGTGGGATCGCGATTGACGATGATCAACCGCGCTTTTGAACGGCGAACTCTGCCGGCTCTACCTGGAAGATCACTGCGGGCCAGCCGCGGCAAGCTGGCCGCGGGCTCCACGACCAGCGACGAACCGAGAGCAAAGAACAGGTCGCACGTCCGCGCGTGCTCGATGGCCGCAACGAGCACTTCTTCCGGCAAGGTCTGCCCGAACGAGATGGTCGCGTGCTTGAGCCGGCCCGCCTGGCAGCGCGGGCACACGGGCACCGTCAGCGTCTCCTGAAACTGGGCCACCAGCGGATCGGCATCGAAGCGGGCACCGCAATCCTGGCAGGCAATCGCCCGGGCGGTGCCGTGCAGTTCGTAGACGTTCTTGCAGCCCGCGATCTGGTGCAGCCCGTCGATATTCTGCGTGATCAACGCCTGGAGTTTGCCCGCGGCTTCCCAGCGGGCCAGTATATGGTGGCCCGCGTTGGGCTGAGCCCTGGCGAAATCGCCGTGCGCCTCGCACTTCTGCCGCCAGTATTCGTGCCGCGCCTTCGCGCTGCCCATGAAGTCGTCGTAGTAGACGGGCTGATACTTGGACCACACGCCGCCCGGCGTGCGAAAGGCGGGGATGCCGCTCTCGGTGCTGATGCCCGCGCCGGTGAAGGCCACGGCATGGCGAGATTCACGCAGCCAGCCCGCGATCTGCTCCAGAGATGTCGCGCTCATGCCGACATGATAGGTGAACGCCGGTGCGGGCACAACGCGACCCGTACACCAGCCCAGCGTGTGCGACGGTTACTCATGTTCCGGGCTTGCCGGCGGGCAGATCCGCACAGCTGAGGAATGATCCGCACATCGATTCGCTCCGGCATGCGGCTGACAGGCTGCCCGTGCGTTCGGCACCGACTTTGCTCTCCCCCTCTGCAGAAAATGGGTTTACCTTGGAGCCAGTGTGTCGGCCCGACGCGTATCGCGCCGGCACGAAGCGAATCGCCCCGGGCCTTCCCATCCTCTTACGCGGACACTGCATATGACCGATCCTCGTCAGTCCTTGAATTCTGAACGCTTCGACGCCGTCCTCTTCGATCTCGACGGGGTGCTCACCTCGACCGCCAAGATCCATGCGGCGTGCTGGAAATCGATGTTCGACGACTATTTGCAAGGGCACGCTGCGCGGAGCGGGCAGCCCTTCGTACCGTTCGACATCGAGAACGACTACAAGCCTTACGTGGACGGCAAGCCGCGCTATGATGGCGTGCGCAGTTTTCTCGAGTCGCGCAACATCACGCTGCCCGCGGGCAGCCCCGAAGATGCGCCAGCAGTCGAGAGCATCTGTGGGCTGGGAAATCGCAAGGACGAGCTGGTGAAGGAAGCGATTGCCGCGGGCAAGGTCGAGGCTTATCCGGGTTCGGTGGCCCTCGTGCAGAGTCTGCGCGCGACCAAGATGCGCCTGGCCGTGGTCTCATCCAGCAACAACTGCCGCGAAGTGCTCGAGGCGGCCCATATGCTCGAGCTGTTCGACGCGCGCGTGGATGGGCTGATTGCCACCGAGCAAAAGTTGAGGGGCAAGCCCGAGCCCGATACGTTCCTGTACGCCGCGCGCTTGCTCGGCGTGGCCCCCGAGCGGGGCGTGGTGGTCGAGGACGCCCAGGCCGGCGTGGCCGCCGGCCAGGCCGGCGGTTTCGGTCTGGTCGTTGGCGTCGATCGCGGCGGCAATGCCGCGGCCCTGCGCGAACATGGCGCTCACATCGTGGTCGCCGACCTGGCCGAACTTGTACCTTCCCGATGACTCGAGGCACGTGAAATGATCCGGCACGAACCTGTCCTGCCACCGGAATACATCTACCCGATC
>JBFWSD010001304.1:0-2574 GCA_050248575.1 Gemmataceae bacterium | reverse complement strand
CGGCAAGGCGGCAGCCACGAGACGGGCGGCGATGGGCAGCCCGGCCGACAGGGTTCTCAGGGCGTCGCGCCGCGCCATCATTCGCTGCTTCATGGGGATTCTCCCGGCCCGATGCGGCGGCCGAACTGAGAGTTGCAGACCGCTGTCAGCTCTTCGGCTTCAACCCGGCCTTCAGCTTGAGCACTTCGGTGGCGGGAATCTTGACCTTACCGTCTTTGAGAGCGCGGCCCAGGGCCTCGTTGGTGGCGTTCTTCACGTCGGTCTCGTAAGTCTTGAGCAACGTCTCCAGGAAGTCCTTGAGCTCGTTGCCCAGGTCGCGGGTCAGTTCGCCGCCGACCGGGCCGACTCGGTTGAGATCGAACTTTCTCAGCTCCAGACGCGAAGCCGCTACCTTCGGCTCCACGACCAGGTCGGGAATGAGCGTACCCCCTTCGAAGCCGACCTTCACATCGATGTCGAACTCGGCGCCGATGACGGCGTCGGCTTGCACGGTGAGGCCAATCAGTTTGAGGCCGTTGCGCCATTGTTGCCGCTCGCGTTCGCCATGCATGGAAACTTGCGAGGCGATCTTCACGCGATAGAGCCCGTTCTCGACCGGCTTGATCTCGACGACGCGGACCTGAATGTCCTTGGCCGGATCATCGAGCCAGATCAGTGAACGTTTCCAGGCGCCGTCCGGGAAGCGGTCCTCGCCGTTGACGCGCACGACCGTGCGGCGCAAGCGGGGCAAGCGAACCGGGCCGACCGGGATCGTGCCGCCCCAGTCTTTCGTGTCCTCGAACTTCTTGGGTGCTTTCTCGACGATCTTCGTATGGATCATCTTGGAGAGCTCGGCGTAGGGCTCGGCCCCTTCGCCGGGAGACTTCTGGTCGTCCGCACTCGTGAAGGCAGGGAACAGGCAAGCGAGGCAAACGGCGGCCACAAGCAAACGCGGGCTGGTCATGATTCCGTCCTCGTCTTGTGGGAAGGGACACGATCCGGTTGCGTCCATCCAGAAAGTATACGCCGCGCGGCACGAGCTGAACACCCCGATGGTGGGTTCAGCCCTGGGATGTGAGCCGAATCGTCGGCGAGCGTTCCACCTCGCTTGTGCTCGAACGGCCGAGGTTGCCCGCGCTTGCGCCTGGGAAGAAGGAAGAATGTGGCAAGATCGCTGGTCACGCCCCATTCAGAATCGCTTCCGTGCGGTCGAAACCGATGCGTTTGCCATCAAGGGCGAGATCTTCGCGATTCGCTGCAAACTGGCGGATGGCCCAGTCCCAGTTCCACTGCCCCTTGTCGACGAAGTGCAGGACGAGCAGGTTCCGCACCTCGTCGAGTTCGGCGAAGCTGTAGCCCTCGGTGTCGTCGAGTGCATTGGCGAGTTCGATGGCCGCGCGAATCTCGGCATGCCAGCGGGCAATGAGCCGGCGGCGCAACTGCCGGTCGGGCGGCTCGAACCGTAGGGCCACGTCGAGCCGGCCCGGCCGCTTGAAAGCCCGGTCGATCAACGCCAGGTCGCAGTTGGTCGTGAAGATGAAGACGATCCCTTCCTTGACGCTGATGCCGTCAAGGGCCGTCAAGAACACGGCCTGGTCCTCGGTCTCGCTGACCGTGTCGCGATTGCGCAGCGCGATGTCCATGTCGTCGAAGAAGATGATGCCGCGCGTGCCCAGATCGAACAGCTCGCGGACCGCGCCCGGGGCATCGCAACTCCGCCGCGCCTGGCGGTAATCGTCGGGGGTGACCAGTTTCCACTCCCAGTTGCGTTCGCGGCATTTTTCCCAGAGCCAGCGGCAAACCATGGTCTTGCCATTGCCGGGCGGCCCGCTCAGCAAGATGCCGCGGCGCGGGCGGCCCCCGTACTGGCGGATGCGTTCGAGTTTTGGCCCGTCGAGGTAGCCGATCGTGTTCTCCCACAGGGCACGCAGCTGTTCCGCCGCGAGCACGGGCGGCGTGCTGGCCGGCTCGGAATCGCGCCGGCAGCGCAACGCTTCCTTGTACAGATGCAGATAGTCTGGCTTGTCGACGACGAAGCAAGAGAAAGCAGAGTCATTGCCATTCGGGTCGAATTGAAAACGGACGACGGCGAAGCGGATGCCGGCCAGCTCGTACAATCTGGCGCCGAGCTGGATGCGGGGCAGGTAGCGTGCCCCGCCCGACCAGTCGCGCACAAGCACGCCGTCGATCGGTAGCGCCTCGAGCTTGCGCGACTTGCGTAGCATCGCGTAGGAGTAGTAACTCGGCTCGAACGGGAGGGGCATCGCAAAGCCGGCCGCTCGCCCTACCTTATCGACCAGCAGTCGATGATCGTCACTGAAATCTTGGAAAGGCGATTTCATGCCTACCCTGACACGCCAGCCCGTAGAAGGTTCGCACGATCTCCAGCTGGTGGTCACTCACTCAGCTTGTTCTCGCAAGGCCGGGCGGCTCTTGCAATAACCCGCAGCGTGGAGTACGCTTCTGGAAACGCCCCACCCGCCACCAAAATCGGCAGACGAAGAGATTGCCCCACCTACATCCCACCCCGAGGAGGACCGCCATGGGTCAGCAGCAGAAGAAACAATGTCCGGAATGTGAGCCTGGTTTCAGCCG
>JBFWSD010001303.1:0-2576 GCA_050248575.1 Gemmataceae bacterium | reverse complement strand
GGGGCCGCGGGCGTGGGTTCCGGACGGCGGCGACGACGCATCTCCAGCATCTGCAGCACCAACAGTAAGGCAAACGCGGCCACGGCCAGTAAACTCACCGTGACGGTGCGCCAGTCAGGCAGCCAAGCAACCTCCGGTTTCCTGGCAGTTTGCCCGCCCGGGTCTTCCGACTTCTCGTTGGGATTGGCCGACTGGTTGGCCATTTGCAGAGCGGGCGCGGTTTCGATCAGGAGCGCCCCAGCCCCGGGCGCCAGCGTTGCGGTGCGCGGCAACAGCGACCAGGCCAGACATTCCAGCGACCTGTTGGGCGCCGATTCGCGCGCCATGTTGATGGCACTCAGCAATCGTTGCCGATGCTCGCGCAGCTCACGCGGGCTGTAACGCCTGGCATCGACCAGGTCGTTCATGACGCCATACGCGGGGACGACTTCGCCGTTGGCATTGAACAGCTCGCCGAGCAGCCAGTACAGCCGCGCATCGCTTGGGTCCCAGAGCAAGAGCTGCTGCACGATCAGCCCGGCATCGCCCGGCAGACGCGCCCACTGGGCAGGATCGATCCGGCCCACCGAATACTGGCCTTCTGGACCAGCAAAGCGGACGCGCGGGAAGAGGGCATCGACCGATTCTTCGCCCGGCTTGCCCGGCCGCAATGATTCTTGATAGCGTAACTGCAGCAGCTTGAGGTAGGCTTCCTCGCACTTTCGCAACCAGCCCAGCCCCTTGGTGCTATAGCCTGTCCAGGAGTCGGGGAAGTTATCGATGACTTGTTGCTGAAGGGCCACCGCCCTGTCGAGGCGCTGGGCACGATGATGGGCCAGGGCGAGGTTCGCCAGGAACTGGAAGTTCTGCCGCCCTTCCGCTTCGGCCGGCGACAGGGCCTGCACGGCCTTCTCGGCCATCTCGGGTGTGGGATCCAGCCGCAAATAATAGGCACCAAGATTGATCCGATCGTTGAGCGTCAACGTGCTCGGATCGCGCCGCTCCAGCTCGGAGATTTTTTCCAGGTAGTGCCGGCGCAGCTCGGTTGGATTCACCGACTGCGAGGCTGCGTAGTAGGCGAGATAATCGTAGCGGAACTTCTCGAGATTCAGCGGAGGAGTGAGGGGCTGCGGCTCGGACGTATCGGTGAAGTAAAGACCGGCGCGCGCGGGAGGGCCGACGCAGAGCAACACGATGGTCGTCAGCAAGATCCTGGTCAAGCGCATCTCGGCCCCCTTTGCTGGCTCTCCCCGCGGGTATTGTAATCGAGAGCGTGGCCGGCTCCCAGTGCCCTGGTGCTCCGTCACTCGTGAAGCGATGGTTGGTCGCGGCAGTCGAGACGGAGCTCAGGTTGAGGAAGCAACGGCCTCGCAACGGACAGTGGTGGTGATGCCGCCGCGCGGCGTGAAGGCGCCCACCACGCACACGCGCCGCGGCTTGCACGCCGCGACGAAGTGATCCAGCAGTTGATTCACCACCGACTCATAGAAAATGCCCATGTTGCGGAAGCGTTGCAAGTACAGCTTGAGCGACTTCAGCTCCACGCAAAGCTGGTCGGGCGTGTAGGTGTAGGTGATGGTGCCAAAGTCGGGCTGCCCGGTTTTCGGGCACACGCTCGTGAACTCCGGGCAAACAATCTCGATGGTGTAGTCCCGGCCCGGGCTGGGATTGGGAAACGTCTCGAGCTGCATCGGGTCGGGAGCTTCCGCTGGATTCATGACATTCCTCACCACTCACCACACACCGCTCACCACTCACCACTCACCACTCACCACTCACCAGATTAGGGAGCGGGCCACTCCCTCGCAACCCGGGATAAGGTCGCTATAATCTCTCCAACCCCCGACACACCAGCATCGAATGGAGGCTTCCGATGGCCGCGAAGAGATCCTACAAGTTCACCTTTGGTCCCTGGAACATCAGCACGGGGGCCGATCCGTTTGGCCCGGCGGTCCGCAAGGAAGTGGCTTTCGCCGCCAAGATCCGCGAATACAAGAAGGCCGGCTTCGACGGCGTTCAGTTCCACGACGACGACGTGGTCGAGGCCGACCTCGACTGGCCCAGCACCGAGAAAGGGGCCAAGAAAGTCAAGAAGATGCTCGATGACGAAGGGCTCTTCTGCGAGATCGTCGCCCCACGCCTCTGGGAACATCCCAAGACCATCGACGGCGGCTACACCTCCAACAACCCCGCCGATCGCAAGTATGCCCTCGAACGCAGCAAGCGTACCATCGACATCGGCAACATCGTCGGCTGCAAGAACCTCGTGCTGTGGCTGGCCCGCGAGGGGACTTATATCCGCGAAGCCAAGGACCCCATCACTTCCGCCCAGCGTATTCTCGACGCGGTCAATGCGCTCCTCGAATACGACAAGACCGTGCGCATTCTGGGGGAGATGAAGCCGAATGAGCCAATGGACCAGGCCTATCTGCCCACGCCGGGCCACTTCCTGGCCCTGTCGTACCGGGCAACGGAGCCTTCGCGCGTCGGGGTGCTGATTGAGTCGGCCCATTCGATCCTGGCCGGCCTCGATCCTTCCGACGACATGGCCAACGCCCTGTGGCATCAGAAGCTGTGGAGCGTCCACCTCAAGATCG
>JBFWSD010001302.1:0-2585 GCA_050248575.1 Gemmataceae bacterium | reverse complement strand
CGTCATGATTAGGGACGGCAAGCCCGGCAAGTCGCGGAGGAAGCGGAGCAATGCTCCAAAGAGCCGATCGTCGTAGGCGTGAATCTCATCGAAGACGAACGCCGACTGTGCCAGGGCCGGCCAGGCGAACAGCCCGCGCCTGTTGTTCTGCACGATGCCGAGAACCGTATCGACGGTGCAAGCGACGATGGGTGTGGACCAGGCATCGAGCGCATCGATACGGATGGCGGCGTCGGCACTCTCAACATCGCGGCCCGTGTCGAGAATGATCTCGAAATCGACATCGCGTCGGCTGTGGAACAGGTCGGCCTTCACGTCCGGTTCGTGGAGATAGTCCTTGAAGCCTTCGGTGGCCGTGCCGGTTGTGGGGTAGCAAAAATAGATTCGCCGCGTCGGGTAGTTCTTGGCTGCCCACATGTATGCGGCCAGTGTCTTGCCACTTCCACATCCCGCTTTGACATAGGTTACCGGCGACGATGAAGTCGCCACGGCAGCCTGGAATCCTTCGCGGTCCTCGTTTTTTTTAGTGAAGGATCTAGCCCGCTGAGCCACCACTCCCTGTAGCTCGCCCGGTTTGGGTTTCTCCGCAAACGACTCTGCTATCCACGCCCACCAATCATCGGTCAGTTTCTTCGGCAAAGCGGAACCGGCAATGTCCGCAGCCACGAGGCAATCCTTCACAGCGGCCACGAGACGCTTGTCGCCAGCGTCCATGCGGTCCCAAATTCGTCGAGCAGCTTTGGCCCAAGCAACGATCTCGGCAAATACGTTCTCCCCGCCGACGAGGTTGCGCTTGGTGTCCGAAAGCATGGGCGGGTCGGCGAGACAGAAGGAATGACGGAGCCACGCGATAGTTGCCTGGAAGTCAGGCCCTCCCATTTTCAGGGTCAATGTTGCTCCCGAGCCCGCAGGGCACACCTTGGGCGGGCTAGCGTGGTGGTGCGCCGGATGATGCCCCGCTACGGCCCATTCGACGATCGCGAAGTCGGTTTCGCTGCCTCCCACCGCCGGCAGCAGCCACTCGCGGAGCGACTTCAGCATCAGCACCGTGACCCACTCGTGGCGAATGCCCTGCTGCTTACCTTGGCGCTCCTTCGCGTGGCAGATCATCCCCTGGAAATGGTCGTTTGCCTTGCCGAGGTCGTGAACGGCAGCGGCAAGCGAGACGCAGCGGCGAAGCCGTTCCCGAAATCGGCTGGCGTCTAGTCCAAGCGCGATCAGCTGGTCGTCGGCAGTCGAGTCAAGCACTCTCTCGGCCGCTGTGAAAACGTCTTGTAAGTGCCCTGGTAGGAACATGGACGGCACTTCGTCTTCGTCGTCCCGTTTGCTCTTTGCCCAGAGGCGGTTCGGGTCCATCGTCATTGGTAATTCTCCCTCATTGCCGCGAACCAGCCGCAGCCCATCTTCTTTCTGCCGCCCAGGCCGTTCTCTTGCACACGGATCGATTCCTCAGCCGTCAAGCCGGTGACCTGCAGGCCGAAACCCACCACACGCCTGTCCTTGATCCGCATGACATGCCTGCGCGGTTTGCCGGCGTGTGGCCCGTCATCAACAAGTGGTATGCCAGGGTCGCCACCGACTTCGAGCCTGTCCAACTCACGGCGGACCCGCTCAAGGAATGAGGCCGGCTCCATGTAGGCGCGCGTGCCCGCGCAATCTTGACGGGAACTCCGCTTGATGGTCACCATCCTGGCCACGAGCGAAGGGGCAGGGACCAAGGTGCGAAACTGCGGGACGCCGAGGCGGATGCGACAGCCGTCCACATCGAGGGAGCGCCCTGCAAGAGGGAGCACGACAGCGATCTGCTCGGCGGCAAGGCGAATACGCAGGCGCGAGCGCTGTCGGTCCAGACGGAGCCGGCCGTTGCCCTCGTAGAGTCCTGAGATCGGGCCGATGCGCACGGGCGACTCGTCGCTGTGCAATGACGGCACCAGGCGCGACAATGCGCTGTACAAGGCGTAGCCATGGTCGGCGAGTAGCGTGTCGCCGAGTACTGGGAACTGAGTTTCGATCACCGGCATTTTATCGCCCCGCGTGCCTAGGAATATCGTCCAACCAAACGATCCAATTCTTGCTTGATCTCATCGCGCAGTTGCCTGGGCGCAATTGCTTCGCACTCCGCGCCGAACGAGAGCGCCCAGCGCTTGACTTCGAGCAGGTGCGTCACCTTCATGGTCAGGATGAGGCCGCCGTCCTTTTGCTTGACGATCTTCTGACTCGGGTGCCACGTCCTTTCGCGGACGAAACGCGCGGCGCTGGCCGCAAACCGCAACCGTACTCGTTGTGGGGCGCCGGTTCCGCGCATGACGCGGAAACTTCCATCCAGATAGTCAGCAATCGAGAAGTCGGCGGGTCGTTCGATCCGTTCGCCGGTTTCACGCAGCACGCGCATCCGCCCCGGCACGAACATCCGTACTTCTTCGCGCGAGTGGCAATGGCCGATGAGATACCAGCCCCCCTCCAGCGATGCGAGGTGATAGGGATCCACGACGCGTCGCGTGGTCGCGTCACGCGAGGCTGACCAGTACACGAGCTCGAGCTGTTTGCCCGCCCGGACAGCGCTGCACAGCTGACGAAATGTGGCA
>JBFWSD010001301.1:0-2586 GCA_050248575.1 Gemmataceae bacterium | reverse complement strand
TGCTGCCCGACCGCCGACAATCAACCGATCATTTCAAGGCGCCACGTCAACACAGGGGGAGCACGATGAGACTTGCCGCGACGTTCCTGGGGCTGCTGGTCTGCGCGGGCTGGGTGTGTGCCGAGGACTGGCCGCAGTTTCGCGGCCCGGGCGGGCAGGGCGTCAGCTCCGACAAGGGGACGCCGGTCACCTGGAGCGCGACGCAGAACGTCGCCTGGAAAGTGGAGCTGCCCGGCGCAGGGACTTCCAGCCCGGTCACGTTCGGCGACCGCATCTATCTCACTTGCTACAGCGGTTACAACGTGCCCGGCATGGCCGGGACGATGAACGCACTCAAACAAGAAGTGCTGTGCCTGGCCCGCAAGGACGGCAAGCTGCAGTGGCGGACGCCGATCAAGACGAAGCTGCCCGAGCAGGGGCGCATCCGCGAGGATCATGGCTACGCCTCCAGCACGCCCGCCGTCGACCAGACCGGCATCTACACGTTCTTCGGCAAGTCGGGCGTGTTTGCTTTCGATCACCAGGGCAAGCAGCTCTGGCAGGCCGACGTGGGCACGCAACTCAATGGCTGGGGCTCGGCCACCTCGCCCGTCCTCTATCAAGACCTGGTCATCGTCAACGCCTCGGTGGAAAGCGAGTCGCTGGTTGCTCTGAACAAGAAGACGGGCAAGGAAGTGTGGCGAGCCCGCGGCATCAAGGAATCGTGGAACACACCGCTCGTGGTTTCCGCCGGCAAGGGCAAGAACGAGGTGGTGGTGGCCATCCACGGCAAGGTTCTCGGCTTCGACCCGGCCAGCGGCGCGGCCCTGTGGTCGTGCGCGACCGACATTCCCTGGTACATGGTTCCCAGCCTGGTGGCCCATGACGGCGTGGTCTACGCGATCGGCGGCCGCAACGGCGGCGGTGCGCTGGCCGTGCGCACCGGGGGCAAGGGAGATGTCACGCGCAGCCATCGTCTCTGGGCCACGCGCAAGGGCTCGAACGTGCCCTCGCCCATCTATCACGAGGGCCACCTCTACTGGATGTCGGACGGATTGGAAACAGCTTACTGCGCCGACGCCAAGACGGGCCGCATCGTCTATGAAGAACGCATCCCGCGCGCCGGCGGCGTGTATGCCTCCCCGGTGCTGGCCGACGGCAAGATCTATTATTTCTCGCGCACCGGCAAGGGACTGGTGGTGGCTGCCAGCCCGAAGTTCCAGTTGCTCGCCACCAATGAGCTGGGCGACCGCAGCGCGGTGAACAGCAGCCCGGCGATCAGCGACGGGCACATTCTCCTACGCTCGAACCGCTATCTGTACTGTCTGGGGAAATAGCGCAATCGGTCAGCCCGACGCGCCAGCGCGCCAGCGAGGGTTTGACGCGCCAGCGAGGGTTCGGCTAACTCAACGCCAGCGCGTTAGGATCCTGCGCTCCCTTCGTCTTCCCCGGACTACCTGTCGACAGATTTTTCCCCGAGGGCCGACTGATGACTCGCAAGCTGCTCGCACTGGTCGCCGTTGCCGTGGTGTGCTGGCCCGCCGGGGCCGCCGACAAGCCCGTCGAACTGGGCAAGGTCCCCTGGCTGCGCGATTACGACCAGGCCCTCAAGCAGGCGGCCAAGGAGCAGAAGCTGGTCTTCATCCTGTTCGACGAAGTGCCGGGCTGCCATACCTGCCAGCTGTTCGGTACCGGGCCATTGTCGCATCCCGTGGTGGTCGATGCGGCCGCGCGCTGCTTCGTGCCGGTCGCCGTCTACAACAACGTCAAGGGCAAGGACCTCGACATCCTCAAGCAGTTCAAGGAGCCCGCCTGGAACAACCCGGTCTTCCGCTTCCTCGACGCCGAGGGCAAGGACATCATCCCGCGCAAGGACGGCGTGTGGACCACGGCGGGCGTGCTGGCCCGCATGGTGCAGGCGCTTGAAGCAGCCAAGCAGCCCGTGCCCGACTATCTGCGCCTGGTCGCTGACGAGCACAACCCGAAGAAGCGCGCGACCGCCACCTTTGCCATGTTCTGCTACTGGGAAGGGGAGAAGAACCTGGGCAAGCTCGACGGCGTGCTGGCCACGCGCATCGGCATGCTGCATCGCGCCGAGGTGGTCGAGGTCGACTTCGATCCGGAACGCTTGCCCTACGAGAAGCTGGTGGCGGCTGCCCAGGAAATGAAATGTGCCTCCAAGGTCTTCACGCGCAACGAGCAACAGCAAGAGCAGGCCGCCAAACTGGTGGGTGCTCGTGCCCAGCGCACGGATGAGCCGGTCGATACCAAGACCATCCAGCAATATCACCTGGCGCACAGCCCGGCTTATCACTACCTGCCGCTGACGGCGTTGCAGGCGACGAAGGTGAACGCGGCCCTGGCCTCGCGGGAAGCGCCCGACCGTTTCCGGTCCCCCGGGCAGCTTGCCCTCCAGGACCGCCTTGCCACGGTGGTCAAGGCCGATCGCAAGGCGCTCGCCAGCCTCAAGCCCGACCGCACCGCCAAGGGGCTGATCAAGTACCACGAAGAACTGGAGCGCACGCTGGCCGGTCTCGAGAAGCAGACCCCGTGAGCTCTCACGCTCCTGTTTCAACCAGGCGTCGGCAATAGACCGGGCTGCTCCAC
>JBFWSD010001300.1:0-2589 GCA_050248575.1 Gemmataceae bacterium | reverse complement strand
CGCCTATCTGCACTCGCAAGGCTGGGTCCATCGCGATATCAAGCCCGACAATTTTCTCGTGCGCCTAGGCGGCGAAACCAAGCTGATCGACTTCGCACTGGCCGCGCGCAAGAAGGGGGGCCTCGCGCGCCTGTTCGGCGGCAAGACGAAAGTGCAGGGCACCCGCAGCTACATGTCGCCCGAGCAGATTCGCGGCCAGGCGCTCGATCAACGCGCCGACCTGTACAGCTTTGGCTGCATGGTGTACGAGCTGTTGGGCGGCAAGCCGCCGTACACCGGTGCCACGACCAACGAATTGCTGAACAAGCACCTGCGTGCGCCCATCCCGCCGCTGCAAGCATCGAACCGCAACGTCACCGATGACTTTGCGCAGCTGGCGCGCCGGCTGTTGGCCAAGCGGCCCGAGGAGCGGCCCGATTCGATGGCCGACTTTCTGCGCGAGCTGCGCGGCGTGCCGCTCTACAAGGTGCCGCCGGCGGCCGTGAAATAGCAACGAGAAAGCATCTTCGCGCCGGAAATGAGACGCCCGCTGCCATCGACGCAGGCAGCGGCTTCGTGCAACAATAAAGGGGCCGCAAACGCCGCCTTCGACAGCGGTTGGACCGACGTTGGCGGCGAGCGGCAAGCCGCTCCGATAATAGGAACTGGCAGCAAAACCGCGAGCAGCGTTTTCAAAACGGAAAAGTGCCACTGCTAGCTCGCTAGCATATGCGAACCGATTCGGGTGCCACGGGTGGCTCACAGAGACACCCGTGCCCATCGCAACGGACCCTGGAACAACACCATGGCAACCGTCAGTCACCGGCTGGCTTTCGAACGACCCATCTACGAGCTCGAATCGCGCCTGCAGCAGCTTGAAGCCGCGGCCGAAGACACCGTCGCTGCGCGCGAAGACATTCGCCGCTTGAAGCGCGAGCTGTCCGATACCAAGAAGCGCGTGTATTCCAATCTCGCGCCCTGGGAAACGGTGCAGGTCGCCCGGCACAGCGAACGGCCGATGACGACCGACTATCTCGAGCTCGTGTTCGATGAGTTCGTCGAGCTGCACGGCGACAAGATCTTTGGCGATGATCGCGCGCTGCGCAGCGGCTTTGCCAAAGTCGATCAATACAAAGTGATGGTCGTCGGCCATCAGAAGGGCAAGACCACCAAGGAGCGTATTGCCTGTTATCACGGTTGTGCGCATCCGGAGGGTTATCGCAAGGCGCTGTTGAAAATGCAGCTCGCCGCCAAGTACGGCCTGCCGGTGATCTGCTTCATCGACACGCCCGGTGCCTATCCGGGCATCGGCGCCGAAGAGCGCGGCCAGGCCCAGGTGATCGCGCAAAACATGTTCGAGATGTCGCGCCTGCCCACGCCCATCAACTGCGTCGTGATTGGAGAAGGGGGCTCCGGCGGCGCGCTGGGCATCGGCGTCGGCGACAAGGTCGCCATGCTCGAACACGCGTACTACTCGGTCATCAGTCCCGAGGGCTGCGCCGGCATCCTCTGGAAAAGCGCCACCTACGCCGAGCAAGCCGCCGCCGCCTTGAAGATGACCAGCAAACATCTGCTGGGCCTGGGTGTGGTCGACGACGTGATCGAAGAACCCCTGGGCGGCGCGCATCGCGATCACCATCAAATGGCCGCCCGCATGAAGATGTACCTGCTCAAGTGCCTCCGCGAGCTGGTCGGCACCCGGCCCGACGTGCTGTTGGAAAAGCGTTACGAGAAGTTCCGCCGCATGGGCGTGTTTGTCGAGCAGCTGGAAACCAACGGCGCGGTCGCCGGGGACTGAACGTCTCCGGCCGGCCGTATCTGGCCCCAAAAGCCCCCTCTGGGTTATCCCGCGGAAAGTCCGTTTGGGCGCGACCTCACAGGATCGCTTCAGACGCGTTCTGACCGGCTCGGACGGCCCGGGAGTCAAACCCGCCGCCGAATCGATTCCTGAAGCGAATTTTTCCCGCGGGCGATTTTTTCGCGCCGGCGTTTCTTCGGCTCGGAGATTTTTTCCCAAGGCCCGGCTCGGCTCGTAAAGCGAGTGCCGCGTTTTCAGCCCGCTCCCCAACGTCCGATAATGTTTCTTATGTTCGGTTTTGGGGTCGGTTTTTGCGGCGATTGATGCAGTTCTCTCTCCGCTTGATGCCGTTCACCACGCGACGCACCGCGTCTTCCCTCCAGTCTCCAGCCTCCAGCCTGTCGCTCACAAAACTTCCACCGGCGGCAACCGGCGAATCGTGCCGCGGCTTCCGCGCCAGCCGCTCCCCTGCTCGGCGGGCTCCTCGTTGCCGGCCGGGATCGTCGCCGGCCTGGGCCCGCTGTCCTCGTCGTCGCGGTGCTCGTGCTTGGGATCCAGCTCCCGCTCCAGCTTTTGCAGGTAGGGGTCGAGCACCTCGTGCAGCTCCTGCGGCATGACCGTGTCGGCCCGATTCAGCAGCACGGCGATGTAATGGCCGGACCGGGATTCCAGCACCATGCCCCTGGCCTTGGCCGACAGGGTGACGGCAAAGAACGTAATCGCCACGCACAGCAGAATCCCCTTGGCCGCTCCGATCACGGCTCCCATGTGGCGGTCGAACTCGCGCAGCTTGACCCGGTCGAGCATGCCCT
>JBFWSD010001299.1:0-2597 GCA_050248575.1 Gemmataceae bacterium | reverse complement strand
GAACAGGCTGCCCGTGACCACGCTGGCGGCGACGAACAGCACGTCGTCGGCGAGTCCCCAGTGCGGCGCCTGGCCGATTCCCGTGAAGACCACGACCCAGCAGATCGTGGCGGGGATGAAGATGATGAGATTGAAGAAGCGCAGCCGCGCCCGCAACACCTTCGCCAGCTCGCGCTCGGGCTCACTCGCCTCGTTGCCCTGCGCGAGCCGCTGATGGATGAGCAGGACCAGGTCATTGCCGGTCGACGCAGTCATGTCGATTCAGGTCAGGCGTCGCGCGTCCATTCGCCGCTGTCCTCGGGAAAAGCCTTGGGCTTGGGCTTCGCAGGCGGCCTGGGCTTGTCGGCCGCCTTGGGCTTCGCGGGCGGGGGCGCCTGCACGACGGGCGGCGCATCGGCCATGCTCTGAAAGGCCCCGCTGGAAAGCTCGGCGACGTCCCCTTCCTGAGTTCCAGTCCGTACGCCAGTACCCGCATGTCGCGGCCCGAACCGCTCGACGAGCTCGTCGCGCAGTCGCTTGCCATGGCGGGGGTCGTAGGCGGGCGATACGGGCGGGCCCGGTGGCGGCGCGGCCCCCATCGTCTCTACCTGCTTCACCAGTTCATCGTGCTCGCGCTGGAGTCTCTCCGCGGCTGCTTGCAAGGCTGCACATTCGGAATGGAGCTCCGCCTGGGCAGCAGGCAACGTCTCCTTGATGTGGCCGAAGCAGGTGCCCAGCGCGTCATGAAGATCCGCCAGTTGCTCGCGCACGCCGGGATCGATGTCCTCCTGCATGGCTTCTTGCATGAGTCGGCGCAAGTGTTCGAAGTCCTCGCCGATGCCGTCCAGATGCTGCAATGCGTCGCGCATGATTTTCTCGCTCAATGCCAGAGGTTTTGCCCGTGGCCGATGTCGATTCCAAGGAAGACGAACAGTCGATAAAGGTCCGGATCGGCCGCTCCCGCCATGAGCAGGGCAGCGCTCACACAGTCGGCAGTCAGGTGCTCGGGCGCGGCGGCGGCGGGCAAATTCGCGGGCGCCAGGCTGCCCCCGCTGCCGAAGGCCGCCATGGCGAGCATGCCGATGGGCCGCCCGGCCGTGAATTCCTCGGCGACCGTTTCGCACCGTCGGCGAGTAGCCTCGCTGGGCTCCGTTACCCAGTGGACGATGTCTTGCAGGCCAGCTTCCACGCCAGAGTCGGGCTGTGAGCGTGCCAGCTCCCACAAGCACTGACAGCCCCACCAGACGGCTTCGCGTTTGCCCAGCCAGCGTGCGATGAAAAAGAGCGCGTCCTGGTAGCGAGCCGCATTGCGGAGGGCAATCACGAAACCGTCGGGAGACTGGTCCTTGTGCAGCAGATCCCGCGCCTGACTGCTGAGCCGGCAATCCGCCGCGATGTGGGCCGCCGACAGGCTTTCGAACGAGGGCGCAGCCATCGTATTCTCCTTCACTCGTCAGGCAACGGTGGAAACGACGGCGCTGGCGGCTGGCCAGAGCAACTCACCTTCGAGCACGTCAATGCCCAGGCTTAGGTAGAGCTTGTGCTTGTCGGCGAGTTCAACGACGCCGCGACTGGCCGCGGCGATCAAGACCGCCGCCGTGCTCAGCTGCGCCGTCACCTGAGGAGGCGGCACTACTTCTGGAAGGTCGACCGGCAACATGCTGCCACCGCTCCAGCACACAGCCATCCGCAGGCAATTCGCCGCGCTGTTCAAGACAACGTCCGCTCCCAGATCGCAGGCGCAACGTGTGTCCTCACTCGGCTCGTCAACCCAGCGCAGTACCAGAGTCAGCGCTTCTTCGAGTGCGGGCACCAGGCGATCGCGATAGGCGTCCCAGCAACAGAGACAGGCCCACCATACGGCCCGGCGCCGCTCGAGGAGGTGGGGAAGCAGCTGGAGCGCATCCGCGTGGAGACCGAGTTCATTGAGCCGGTCCAGGAAGGCCCGCCGCGACAGGTCAGGCTGCAGGGCGGAGCGGGCCGCCGCGCTGAGCGCGAGATCGTTCGCCAGTTCATGCAGCGTTGGATGTTCGTGCATGTTCATTGTCTCCTCGCGTCAAGTATGGCTTTCCAGGGCAGCCGTTGCCTTCTCCAGCGCCGTGGTTGCCCGATCGAGCGCCACCGCCTGCAGTTGCAGCTGCGCCAGTGCTTCCATACGCACGTTGACGCCATTGAACGAGATGGCATCGGCCGTCAGAGAGATTCGGTTAGTTCCAACCTTGAGCGTCATGCCGGTGCTGTTCATGACGATGCTCGGCCCGAGCGCGGGCCCCCAGCCCAGCGACAGTTCTGCGTCCTTGAGGGTGATCTGGGCGCCGGCCTGTGGCAATCCGCAACTGAGCTGGACCGATCTGTCCGCGGCTCCTTTCTTCAATTCGATGGTTGGGTTGCCCAGGAGATCCTTTCCTTGCCTGATGACAATGGATCCGTTGGCCGTGTGGAGCATGCGAATGTGGCCAGTCGGGCCGCTCCCCGGGGCCAACCGGGACTCCACCTCGATCCAGCCATTCCCGGTTCGCAAGCTGACCAGGCCGCCGGTCATCAAGTCGCCCGCACTCAGGATCACGTTGCCCGGGCTTCGGGGCAGTTTGGTGCGGCCGCGCGCGTGAATCGTCACG
>JBFWSD010001298.1:0-2602 GCA_050248575.1 Gemmataceae bacterium | reverse complement strand
CGCGGATGGAAACGCCATCAATCAAGACTTCGCCGCGATAGTCGTGCAAGGTGCCGGCGACGATGGCGAGGAGCGTGGTCTTGCCCGCACCGTTAGGGCCAAGCAAGCCAAAGAGCGATCCGGTTTCCACCTGGAAGCTGACCTGGTCGAGGGCAACCGTCTCCTGGAAACGCTTGTGGAGATCGACGACCTGGAGGAGAGGCGCGGGCATGTAGCGAACTCCGCGCGGTCTGGGCGGAAGCGAAAGCGGCCGGGCCACCTGGCCCGGCCGGATAGATGCGATCGGAGAAGCGGCTACTTCTTCTTGTCGCCTGGCTTGCCGGCAGGTTTGGCAGCGGCGGCCGGCGCTCCTGCAGCCGGGGCAGCCCCCGGAGCGGCTTCGGCGCCTTCTTCCGCCTTTTCCTTCTTCACCTTCTTCTTGGCGGCCACCTTCACCACCTTGACCTTGGGCAGGCCGAACGGGCTGTCCTTGCCCTCCTGGAACCGCTCTTCGTCGAGGAGTTTCAGGATGCGTTCGCCGCGCGTGTAGACGTTGCGGGCACGCTGCAAGGAGTTCTTTCGCCGCAAGCTCTTGTCAATCGACATCGCAACAGTCCTTCGTCAAATCTGGTCACGCATCGGGAACGGTAGGTTGATGTTACAGAATAGCCCGGGCAAGGACAAGTCCTGGCCACGACTGCTCAACCGCGTTCGACGTGGACGACCTCGGCCGCCAGCTGACAAAGGACAGCAGTCAAGTCGAAGAGCGACAGGGGTTTGGGGAAGCAATGCGCGACGTCGTGGGGCGGCTCGTCGCAACCGAGCAGACAGCAGCGCAGCCCGGGATTGACGCCCCGCAGCTGGGCGAGGACCGGGCTGCTCGCTTCGGTTTGGCGATCGAGCAAGACCAGGGCCTGGGGATGAGCGTGGAACAACTCGAGAGCCTCGGCGCTGTCGGCTGCATCCAGCACAGCGAAGCCTTGCTCGACCAGCCAGTAGCCGAGGAGTTCGCGCTCGCCGTCGTCATGGTCGAGGATGAGGATGGCAGCCCCCCGCGACGTTTCGGAACTGACGAGATCAGGACTACTGGTCATGGTCTTCTCCGCATCCGGCGGTCAATGTATCGACGCTTGAGCCTGGGCGAAAACGAGGTTCCGGAGGAGGGGGGACAGGTCAAAGAGCGAGAAAGGCTTGTGCACGATACCCTGCGCGCCTGCACTTGCCAGCTGAGACTTGGTGTAAGGGCCGTAATGGCTGCCCATGAAGCAGGCCACCAGGTCGGGACGGAGTAGCCGCAGGTCGGCAAGGGTTTGCAGGCCGTCGCGGGCGGGGAGATTGATCTCGATGAAGGCGAGGTCGACGGGATGGGTGCGGCAGATTTCGACGGCTGAGTCGGCAGAAGGGGCCGTCCACACTTCATAGCCCTGCCGGCGCAGCCAGCGCGTCAGCATGTGGCGGACATCCCCATCCTGGTCCACGATCAAAACGCCCGGAAGGCGTCCGTCAGGGAGCGAGCCGCTCATCTTGATTCTCTTCGTGGGCGAAGAACGAGTCCTGCAAGTCGTCAATATAGCTCATCGCAATCGGTGGCCCGGGCGGACAAAAAAATTCTTGGCTGACCGAAACCCTCAGTGGGCACAGGAAAACGGCAAGAAAGTCTGGTGTCGCCTCGCCCCGGAGGTATGATGGATCAGTGTCTCCAATTTGCACCTGGAGGTTGCTGCGCGGAGTTCACGGCAAGGTTGAGGCGATGCTCGACGAACAGGAATTCAACAGTTTCGTCCGTCGCGTTCGGGCGGGTGACGAGCAGGCGGCTGCGGATCTGGTCCGCCGCTACGAGCCCGAAATCCGTCGCGAGGTGAGACTGCGCCTGCGCGATCCGAGGTTGCGTCGCGATTTCGATTCCGTGGACATCTGTCAATCCGTACTTGCCTCCTTCTTCGTTCGCGCCGCCCTGGGCCAGTACGAACTCGAACGCCCCGAACAACTGCTCAAGTTGCTGGTCACCATGGCGCGCAACAAGCTCGTTCATCAGGTACGCAAGCAACGCTCGCAGCGCCGCGACAACCGCCGGCTGGAAGCAGCCGGGCAGGAGAAACTGGCCAGCGTGGCGGGCGGCGCCAACCCCAGTGAACTCGTGGCCCGTCAAGAACTCCTCCAGGTCTTTCGTAATCGAATGAGCGCCGAAGAACGGCAGCTGGTCGAACTGCGCTCGCAAGGACGCGACTGGGCCGAGATCGCCGCCGAGGTTGGCGGTACGGCCGAAGCACGCCGCAAGCAACTCGCCCGCGCCCTCGACCGAATTGGCCAGCAACTTGGCCTCGACGAGGTGGATAGTGAGTGATGGGTCGCCGCGCCGGGACCCTGCTTCGGTCCTGGCTCAACTTTGGCAGTCCGGGCAGAAGCCCGATGTCGGCGAGGTTCTGCGCCAGGCTCAGAATCCCACCCGCGCCCAGATCGTGGCTGCCCTCGCCTTCGATCAGTGGCAACGCTGGCATACCGGAGAGCGCGTGCCTGCCGAAGCCCATCTCAAGATGCACCCCAGCCTGCAAGACGCCGAGGAAGGCTTCGACCTCGTCTTCGGCGAGTTCTTGCTGCGCGAGGAGCTCGGCGAACACCCCAG
>JBFWSD010001297.1:0-2608 GCA_050248575.1 Gemmataceae bacterium | reverse complement strand
GACCTGTCGTCCGGTAGCGTGCGCGTTCTTGACGGTGAGATTGAGAGCGCGGTCGTCCGGGCCGTTGTTGCCCGCCGTCTTGCTCTTGCGCACAAACTGGATGTGCAGCTTGTCGCACTCGAGCTTGTCGTGTTTTTCGTGGTTGGGGCCGCTCAGCCGCGTGACCTTGACCCGTTCCCCCAGCCGATTCGGCTCCTTGGGAATCTCGAAATACGCCTCATCGATGTTCACTTCATAGAGGAAGGGGCCCTCGGTGGTGATGACCAACTTGGCCGGGTCTTTCTTCTGGGCCGGTTCCTTGGACGCCGTGCTGTTGTCGAGGAAGCCCGAGTCGCCATCGACCCACATGTGCATCGCCACCGTGGAGAGCAGGCGAATGCGATCGACGCCAGTGACGGCGTTGGTGTTCTTCTTCTTCGGCTTGGCAGCGTCGGTGGGGGTCAGTTCCAGCTCCATGCCCACCGCCGTGATGATGGTCGGCTCCGGCTTGCGCTGCGTATCGACCAGGTCGACGGGAGCGGGAGTCCAGACCAGCCGCTTGTTCTCGTCGTAGAAGAGCGGGCCGGGCGTGGTCAGCGACATGTCGTCGTCGCGGGCCAGGGTGCGGCGATTGTTGTAGATCTTGATGTCCCCTTGCAACTCCCCTGCCACGATCTTGCGATTGCCCATCTCGGCGACGTTGACCACCGGCTGATCGAAGGTCAAGTACGCAACCTTGCTCTGCACGGTGTTGATCTCGGGAAACTCGTTCTTGTTCTCCTTGCCGAAGATGGCGACGTTGAAGGGCCACAGCTTCACGCGGCCGTCTTCCATGATGAGATAGTCGTCAGCGAGCAGCACGAGGTTCTTGGAATTGACCTCGAGCTTGATGGAGCATTTGAGGAGTTCTTCCCAGCCCGGTCCGAAGGCGGCCTGCACCTTCTTGTCGATGAGGTTGATGCGTTGCGTGGGACGAGGCATGTCGCCCGCGACCGTGGTGCCGGGTCCGAGCTCAGGGGGCAGCGGAGGCAGACCGTCGATGCCGCCCAGGAAATGGGCGTACACCAGGTACAGCGAGAAGAACAGGGTGAACCCTGCCAGCAAGAGTAGCAAGCGCTTGGTGGTCCACACGATTGAGCCTCTCCTCTGAACAACGGCACGCTGCGCACGTCAGGGGCTCAGTTGCCCGCGTCGTCCGCAGCGAAGCGTTCCAGCACCCGGGACCAGAGTCCCTGGGCACGCAACAGCCATTCGATCACCTCGCGAACCGCTCCCCGTCCGCCGGGAGCGTGGGTGATATAGTGGGCGGCCGCCTGCACATCGGCACAGGCATCGGCCACCGCCACCGCCAGCCCGCAGTTCCGGAGTGCGGGCAGGTCGGGGACATCGTCGCCAACGAAACAAACCTGTGCGGGCTCCAGCCCGCAATCCTTGACGATCTTTCGAAAAGCAGGCAGCTTGTCGCGCGCTCCCTGCACCACGGTGGCCACGTCGAGTTCGGCGGCCCGCACGTCCACGACGCGCGAGCTGCGTCCGCTCAAGATCGCAGCCTGCTTGCCCAGCCAGTGCCACAGTTTCAGCCCCGAACCGTCGCGGACATGAAACTGTTTGATCTCGTGCCCGGCATCGCTGTAGACGATGCCGCCGTCGGTGAGGACCCCATCCACGTCGAGCACCAGCAGTTCGATGCGCCGGCACCGCTCGGCCAGGCTCTCCACGTGCTGGGGCATCCGTCACCTCGCAGCATTCCGTTTCGTCCAAGAACGAACCAAACCCGATCCAACCTCATGCTCACGCCACCCGGGCCGACTTCTCTTCTTGCTCGTCCGCGGGAGCCAGCCCGATCATATCGGTGATGTCAAGCAGCCCGACGGGCTTACCCGCGGCGTCCACCACGGGCAGCTCGCTGATCTTGCAACGGCGCATGATCTCCACTGCGTCGCTGACGCGCGTGCCCACGGTCACCGTCAGCGGGCTGGCCGTCATCACTTCGCGAATCGGCCGGTCGAGGGCCGCATCCTGCCGCTGCTCGAACAACCGGGCCAGGTCGCTGTCAGTGAACAACCCGACCAGCTTGCCGGCGTCATCGAGCAAGATGACCGCACCGGTGCGGCGGCCCTTCAGGCGCACGCGGGCAAAAACTTCACGCACTGTCTGAGTTGCGGCGGCCACGCGCAGCTCGCGATCGTGCCGCATCACTGCTTCCACCTTCACCAGCTTCCGTCCCAGGCTGCCAGCCGGGTGATAGCGGGCAAAATCCTCGTGGCTGAAATTCCGCATGCGGCTCAACACGAAGGCCAGCGCGTCCCCCACGGCGATCATTGCAGTCGTGCTGGTGCTCGGCGCCAGGCCGAGCGGGCAAACCTCTTCCAGCGGGCCAAGGTCGATGGTCACGTCCGCATGTCGAGCCAGCGTGCTCTCGCGGCGGCCCGTGAGGGCAATCAGCGCCAGCGACAGGCTCTTGATCGGATCGAGCAGCCGGACAATCTCCTCGCTCTCGCCTGACAGTGACAGCACCAGGGCCACGTCGCTCGGATGAACCATGCCCAGGTCGCCATGTACGGCCCGGGTGGAATCAAGGACATAGGCGCGCGTGCCCGTCGAATTCAGGGTGCCGGCGATCTTCTGG
>JBFWSD010001296.1:0-2610 GCA_050248575.1 Gemmataceae bacterium | reverse complement strand
AGCGTGCCGGCCTCGATCCCGGCTTGCCGCGTGTGCGTGCCCTGGAAGATTTTCCATCGTGAGATCTCGATGCAGCTGTCTGCAATGTTGACGTCGTTGCCCGTCGATTTCGCGACGGCGTTGGAACAGTGCCGGGCACTGGGCTTCACCCACGTCGACATCGTGGGCCAGGTCGAGCGGCCCGCGGACGACCTCGAGGCGCTGGCCGATTCGGGTCTGCTCGTCTCGTGTGCTTCCATTGGCCGCGATCTGCCGGCCGGCCGCAGCTTCGATGCACTCCCGGTCGCGGCGCGGCAGACGGCCGTGGATATGGCTCGCCGCCAGCTCGACGATGCAGCCCGGCTCGGGGCCACGCACGCTTACATCGTGCCCGGACTCGATGCCGGCGCGGCGGGCATGGCATCGTTCACCGAATCCGCCACGCAGCTGGTCGCACATGCCGAAGCGCTGCGGATGCAACTCTGCCTCGAGCACATTCCCAGGCGGGCCTTGCCCGACGCGGCGGGCACCCTCGCCTGGCTCGCAGCCTCGCCCGGCCTGAAACTCTTGCTCGACATCGGCCATTGCTTGATCAGCGGCGAAGATGCGGCGGCCATCATCAGGCAAGCCGGGCCGCGTCTCGGCTACGTTCATCTCGACGACAACGACGGCGACGGGGACTTGCACTGGCCCTTGCTGGCGGGCAAGCTCACGCGCGCTTCCCTGACAGACACGTTGACCGCGCTTGCGACCAGCGGCTACAACGCCGCCGCTGCCTTCGAGCTCAATCCCGCCAATCCTGACCCGATCGAGGCGCTCCGCGCCGGCAAGGAACTGGTGGAAGCAGTGGCCAGTGCCCAGTAACCAGCGTAGGTGGGGCAGATTTTCAACCTGCCGAACAGGAATGCCCCACGAGCGATGATCCGCGCAGACGACGTAATCGGTACGATCGTTGCCCGGGACTCATCATCATTGCGGCGGAGAGCGACCGTCGATTGTCAATGATGGCGGCAGGCGATAACGTAAGTGGATAGTTTGGAGGGTTCATGGCCGAATTTGCAGGCAACCTGACGACGCCCGCGGGCCGCTTCGTCATCGTGGCGGCGCGGTTCAATCAGCTCGTGGTCAACGAGCTGGTGGCGGGGGCGCGCGACGGCCTGCGCCGGCACGGCGTGGCCGACGATGCCGTCGACCTGGTCTGGGTGCCCGGTTCGTTCGAGATCCCCTTGATCGCCAAGCGGCTGGCGGAAAGCAAGAAGTATGCGGCGGTCCTGTGCCTGGGCGCGGTCATCAAGGGCGATACCGATCACTACGATCATGTCGCGGGCGGCGTGACCGCGGGTGTGGCCCGGGCGGCCCTCGACAGCGGCGTGCCGGTCATCTTCGGCGTGCTCACCTGCGACACGCTCGAGCAGGCCCAGAATCGCGCCGGCGGCAAGGCGGGCAACAAGGGCTTCGACGCGGCCTGCACGGCCATCGAGATGGTCCAGCTGCTCGCTCAGTTGCCGTAGCCTGCCTGCCCGGTTCTTGATATTCTGACGCCCGAAAGAATTTGTGTAATACGGCGCCCGTTCGCTGCGTCCAAGAGAGGGGCCAGCAGCCCGGCTTCTGGTCCCGCGCGAGTTCGGGTTTCCGCTATTCCAGTAGCCGGGCTTCTTGCTGTCCGAGGGGAGTCGATGTCTTACTTGCAGACCGCGGCCGACGTTTACGCCGAAGCAGCACAAACGCCCGACAGTGAACTCTGCTGTGTCTCCTCCCCGGTGTGGCGGCTCCCCGATCTGGTCATTCCGCCCATCATGTTGCAGATGAACTATGGTTGCGGCTCCACCGTTCATCCGCGCGATCTCAAGCCCGACGACACGGTGCTCTATGTCGGCGTGGGCGGTGGGCTGGAAGCCTTGCAGTTCGCCTACTTCACGCGGCGGCCGGGCTCGGTGATCGCCGTCGATCCCGTCGCGGCCATGCGCGACAAGGCTCGGGCCAACCTGGAAGAAGCGGCCCGCCTCAATCCGTGGTTCCAGCCCGACTTTGTCACCTTGCTCGACGGCGCCGCCTTCGACTTGCCGGTACCCGATCGCAGTGTCACCATCACGGCCCAGAACTGCCTGTTCAACATCTTCAAGACGGGCGACCTGGCCCGTGCCCTCGGCGAGGTCGTGCGCGTCCTCAAGATTGGCGGCATGTTCACCACGTCCGATCCGGTCACTCCGGCGGAGTTGCCTGCCGAGTTGCAAGCGGACGAGCAGCTTCGTGCCCGCTGCATCGCGGGCTGCCTCACCGTCGAGCAGTACTTGCAAGCGCTGATGGACGCGGGGTTTGGCCGGGTGGACGTGCGTGCCAAGTTTCCTTATCGCCATCTCGATCCGCGCGATTATCCGGCGCTGGCCGCACCGATGCTGCTCGAGAGCATCGAAGCAGCGGCCTTCAAGGTCCCCGATGGCCCGGACGGGCCGGCCATCTTCACCGGGCGGACCGCCACTTACACCGGCCCGGACGACTCCTTCGACGACGCCAGCGGCACGCATCTCCGCAAGGGGATTCCGGTCGTGGTGTCGGATGCGGCCGCTCTCCGGCTGGCGCGTGTGCCCGGAATTCATCTCACGCTGCCCACCTGGCACGCCATGGGTGGCG
>JBFWSD010001295.1:0-2611 GCA_050248575.1 Gemmataceae bacterium | reverse complement strand
GTCGATCCGGGCGGCTACGATGCCTATAAGGCCAAGTTCCCCGAAATCGACAAGGTTCCGCTGTTCGGCAATCCAGGCAATGGTGGCTTCAGCGTCGAGAAGGCGATCAGCCTGAAGCCCGACGTCGTGTTCATGAACCTTCAGGAATTGCGCTCGACCACCGATTCGGGCCTGATCGAGAAGCTCGGCGCCGTCGGCATCCCGGTCGTGTTCCTCGACTTCCGCGAGCGTCCGCTCGACAATTCGATTCCGAGCACGCTGCTCGCCGGACGCATCCTCGGTAAAAGCGATCGCGCGCAGGACGTGGTCGATTTCCAGTATCGGGAATCGAGCCGGGTCTACCGCGTCATCGACGCCCTCAAGGGCGAACGTCCCAAGGTGTTCATCGAACGCGCGGCCGGCGGCGGCTTCTTCAAGGAAGACTGCTGCGCGACGTGGGGCGACGAGAGCCTCGGCATGCTGATCAACCGGGCGGGCGGCGTGAACATCGCTGCCGATCTGTTGCCCGGGCCGACAGGCACGCTCAACCCCGAACAGGTGATGGCCTCCAAGCCCGACGTGATGATCATCACGGGCTCGGACTGGGATTCCTTCAAGCCCGGCAACACGGCGGCTCCGCTTGGCGCCGGCGCGGACCCGAAAGCGGTGAAGGATCGTCTTCGCAAGCTCGCCACCCGCTACGGTTTCGAGAATCTGCCCGCCGTTCGTCAGGGCCGCTTCCACGCCGTGTGGCACCAGTTCTACAACTCGCCTTACATGTTCGTGGCGTTGCAGGCCTTCGCCAAGTGGGAACACCCGCAGCTCTTCAAGGACATGGATCCGGACGATACGTTCCGCCGCTTCCATGAAAAGTTCCTGCCGGTGGAATACAAGGGCGGCTATTTCGCAACCCTCGATCCCGTATCCTGAGCCCGAACCGTGCCGGCATCGCGAAAACGCGGTGCCGGCCGTTCGCTTTCCGCCAGCCGTCTTTCTTCGCCAGCCGTTTCTGAAAGCTTTTCATGGATACTGTTCTCGACGGAGCCACCATGGGCCGCAAGGCCTACAGGGCGATCACGCGCAAGAAGGCCGTGACGCTTTCGGTGTTCGTGCTCCTGCTGTTTGCATCGCTCGTTCTTGATATGGCACTCGGACCCGCGCGCCTCTCGCTCGGTGAAGTGCTGGGCGCCCTCTTCTGGCTGCCCGACACCACGGAGGCCTCCCGTGTCATCGTCTGGGAAATCCGCCTGCCCGTCGCCTTCATGGCGATCGTGGTCGGGGCCTCGCTCGGCATCGCCGGCGCCGAAATGCAGACGATCCTGAACAACCCGCTCGCAAGCCCGTTCACGCTGGGCATCTCGGCCGCCGCCAGTTTTGGTGCCGCGCTCGCCATCGTGCTCGGCATCGGCGTCATTCCTTTTGCAGGGGCGTTTCTCGTTTCGGCCAACGCCTTCGTGTTCGCGATCGTGGCTTCGCTCCTGATCTATTTCATGAGCCAGCTGCGCGGCGTCACGGTCGAAACCGTGGTGCTTCTGGGCATCGCGCTCGTCTTCACGTTCAACGCGCTTCTGGCCCTTCTTCAATACATCGCGACCGAAACGGCCCTTCAGGAGGTCGTGTTCTGGACGCTGGGCAGCCTGACCAAGGCGACCTGGACCAAGGTCGGCATCGGCGTCGGCGTCATCGCGGTGACGGTGCCCTACCTCCTTCGCGAAGTGTGGGCGCTGACGGCGCTGCGCTTGGGCGACGACAAGGCCCGGAGTTTCGGCATCGATGTCCGCAAGCTCCGGCTTCGCGTCCTCATCCTCACCTCGCTTCTGGCCGCTTCCGCCGTCGCCTTCGTCGGCACCATCGGGTTTGTCGGCCTTGTCGGCCCGCACGTGGCGCGCATGATGGTGGGCGAAGACCAGCGCTACTTCCTGCCGCTTTCGGCCATCGCGGGCGCGCTGATGATGTCGATTACCTCCATCATCAGCAAAGAGATCATCCCCGGCGTCATCTTCCCGATCGGCATCATCACGGCGCTGGTCGGCGTTCCGTTCTTCCTTGCGCTGGTCTTTTCCAGCAGGCGGCAGGCATGGCACTGACTCTCGCGATCGATAACGTCAACTTTTCCTACGGCCGGCGGAAGGTGCTGGACGGCATTGCCGTTCCCAACGTGCCGCAGGGTTGCGTGACGGCCGTGATCGGCCCCAACGCCGCCGGCAAGTCGACGCTGTTCAAATGCGTTTCGGGCATCCTTCCGGCCGAGGGCGAAATCCTGATCGATGGCGTGCCGGTCCGCACCATGGACCCCGCCCAGCGCCGCAAACGTCTCTGCTATCTGCCGCAGGATGCGGCCTCCAACGGATCGCTCACCGTGTTCGAGGCCGTGCTGCTGGCCCGCAAGCAGACGGCGACCTGGCGCGTGAACGAGGACGACGTGGAAGCGACCGGCCATGCGCTGGCCGCGCTCGGCATTCCCGATCTGGCGCACCGCTACGTGAACGAGCTGTCGGGCGGGCAACGCCAGCTCGTCTCCATCGCGCAGGCGTTCGTGCGCAACCCCGAACTGCTGCTGCTGGACGAGCCCACCAGCGCGCTCGATCTCCAGCATCAGGTGGAGGTGCTCGATCTGGTGCATCACATGACG
>JBFWSD010001294.1:0-2612 GCA_050248575.1 Gemmataceae bacterium | reverse complement strand
GACCAGCGGAAGAAGAAGCAGAAGTGAAAGGCTGCGGATCATCAGTGGACATCCTTCGGGCGCCATGCCAGGGGAAACGTACTGGCGATCATACCGCAGGCGAAAGATTGCTTTTAGACATTCGCTGTGTAAAGTGGGGGGGCAGGTTGATGCACTTCTATGGCAACATGGCATCACCCGGCCCGCTTGGCCCATTCCCGGGCTAGCCGACGAAACAGGTGATCAGAGTGACAGTTGTCTGGATCAACCTCGCCAACCGCGGTTCCATGAACGGCCAAGGTCGCGAGTTCAACTCTTGCCGCGTTGGCGGCGGGCGGGTAGCTTCTGGTAGGCATTCCACCAAAGGAGCTTACCATCATGCGCTGCATCCCATTCGTGGTCCTCATTGCTCTTTTCAACCTGGCCGACGCACCCACGATGGACTCGGTGGCTGGCACGGGCAAGCCGGGCCGCGCCGGCGACGGCGGCCCCGGCAAGCAGGCCACGCTCAACCAGCCCTTCCACTGCGAAATCGATCCGGCGGGCAACCTGCTCATTGCCGAGGCCAATAACCACTGCATCCGCAAGCTCGATCTCAAGACGGGCACCCTCACCACCATCGCCGGCACCGGTCAGAAGGGCTACGCGGGCGACAACGGCAAGGCCACCAACGCCACCTTCAATGAGCCCTACGCTGTCGTGGCCGACACGAACGGCGACCTCTACATCGTCGACCGCCTCAACACCGTCGTCCGCAAGGTCGACGGCAAGTCGGGCATCATCACCACGGTGGCCGGCACCGGACAGAAAGGCTTCTCGGGAGACGGCGGCCCGGGCAGCAAAGCCACCTTGCGCGAACCGAATGATTGCTGTCTCGATGGGAAAGGCGGGCTGCTCATCGCCGACGTGGGGGACTGGCGCATTCGCCGCCTCGATCTGAAGACGGGCATCATCTCCACCTTCGCCGGCACGGGCCGACCCAAGGGCAAGGCAGACCGCTCGAAGATTGGCGATGGCGGCCCGGCCAAGGACGCGGTCATTGTCGGCGCTCGCGCCGTCTGTGTCGACGGCCTGGGCAATACCTACATCTGCGAACGCGAAGGGCACTCCATCCGCAAGGTTGACGCCAAGGGAAACATCTCCACCTTCGCCGGCACCGGGACCAAGGGCTACACGGGCGACGGCGGCCCATGCGCGAAAGCGACCTTCAATGGCCCGAAGGCGGTCCGTTGCGACCAGGCGGGCAACCTCTACATCGTGGACACGGAAAACCACGCCATCCGTAGGATCGACGTGAAGACGGGCACCGTCACCACGGTGGCGGGCGGCCGGAAAGGCTCCGGCGGCGATGGCGGCCCGGCCACCGAAGCAGGCCTCGACCGCCCGCACGGCTGCATCCTCGACGCCGCGGGCAATCTCTATATCGCCGACAGCAACAACCACCGCGTACGCAGGGTGAAGGGGAAGGAGTGAGTCTTGTCCCTGTCCGCTTCTCCGGCGACAATCTTCACGTCAATACACTCCCCAACCGAGGTAATGTCATGAACCGCCTCCTTGCGTTCGCCGTCCTGGCATCACTCTTCAACTCCGTGGGCCATGGGCAGCAGCCCGTGCCCTCGGGCAAGTTTCGGGGCGACATCGTCGATCCCGATACCAAGGAAGTCCTGATGCGCGTGGCCATGCACGTGCCCAAGACGTTGCCCGCCAAGGACAAGCCACTGGGGCTCCTCTTCCTCTGCCACGGCTACAACGGCAACGAGGGCAACTATATCGGCCTCACCGTCAAGGCGCTCGAACGCTTGAAGCTCGACGACCAGGTCCTGGTCATCTCGGGCAAGTCCAAGGCCATGGGTTGGACCAACGACGACGATGCCCGCGTGCTCAAGGTCATCGACTGGGCCAGGAAGAATTACCCCATCGACCCGCGGCGGATCTTCTTCTTCGGCAGTTCGAACGGGGCCGCCTACGTCGGCCGTTTCTGCTGGGAGCAAGAAGACAAGATCGCCGCCGTGGCGGGCTACTGCGGCGGCTATCGCAACTTCAAGGAGCCCAAGGGGCAGAACGCCGCCGATAACCGCACCGAGTGGTACTTCGTGCACGGCAGCAAGGACAACGCCCAGAACTCGCGCAAGGCCTGCGACACGCTGAGCAAGTTCGGCTATCGCTCGATCTTCCGCCAGATGGACGGTTACGGCCACACCGATATCTGGGATAGCCGCGGCCATCCCAGCAGCGCGAAGGCCGATGCCGTCCGCGACGACTGGCTCACGCTGATGCACGCCCTGCGGCACAAGCAGATCGCGCCCACGACCGATGAATTGAAGGCGCTGGAGGCAGCAGTCAAGGATCCAGAAGGAGCCGACTGGGCAGAAGTGGCCCGCATTGGCGGCCCGCCTGCGGCGAAGTCGGTGCTGGCCGGTTTCTCCTCGAAGGAGGAGAAGACCAGGCTGGCAGCGGCCCGGGCTTGCCTGGTCACCGTCTTCGATCGCACCGTGATCAACGGCCTGGTCAAGCTGCTCGATGATCCTTCATCTCAGGTGAAGGAGGCGGCCACGCAAGCCCTTGGCCGCGCCGCGGGCTGGCGCTACACCGAGGCCCAGCAAGCCCTCGCCAAGCTGGCACGCAAGAAAGAT
>JBFWSD010001293.1:0-2612 GCA_050248575.1 Gemmataceae bacterium | reverse complement strand
CACCCGAACCACAGCGCCAGGTGCAACAGGTTCATGACCAGGTTGACCAGCAAGACGTCCCAGCGATAGGTGGAGACCAGCCCGGGCGCATCTTCGCTCATGGCGCGGCCCCGTTCGTCGCGGTAGATGAGGACGCCGCTGGTGTTGGGCTTGAACTTGCCATTGGCGTCGCGGGTGGCGGCGAAACGAACCTCCTTGCCGTCCTCCTCGACGATGATCGAGTCGGTGCGTTGCCAGGGCCGATAGGGGGGCCTGGCTTCCACGAACTCGGAGCGGACCGGCATCGTGTCTCCTTGCGTGACCAGCCTTTCCCGGTATTCGACTTTCTGCTGATCCTGGATGGACCAGAAGCGTTTGAATTGAATTTCATCGGCGGAGTTGAAGCGGAAGAGCGTGTCGTGGCGGCCCGGGTGCTGTACCGCGAGGAAGCACCAGCCGCCGTAGAAGGCGACGAGGATGGTGGCCGTGACCGGCGCCCGCCACTGGAGTTGTTCATCCGGCGCGCTGTAGAGGTAGGCTTGCAACCAGAGGCCGCCCCCCCAGAAGACGCCGAGCAAGATGACCCAGATCAGCAAGAGATAGAGGGACAGCCCGAGCACGCGCACCTCCCCGAAGCATGGCAGAAACGGCTGTTTCCCACAGTCTACCAGAATTCGTAGGCCGGGGACACGAACTCGCCATCCCGGGTCGCCCCCCAGCGGCAGGGCTGCCCGCGGCAAGAGGCTTGCCAGGCTGCGCAGGCTGCCCGGGCGGTAGTTGCGGGCGGTTCTGCTTCGTAAAAGCGAGGTTGTGATAAATCGACGCCTCGTTATAATCCCGCCGCCTCTAGGGGCCCCCGTACTGTCTCGGGGGCCGGCGCGCCTTGGCCGGCGGAACGGAGAACATGGTCGCTACTCTGTGCTTTCTCGGTGGACTGCTGGCACCCGCTCAGGTGCCCGCGCTGCAGCAGGGCCCGGTTCCCTACCTGCTCACGCCGCGCCTGGCCCGTGCGCAAGAGCTCGTCTATCGCGGCTCGTATGCCGAGGAAACCACCGGCAACGGCGTTCGCAACTCGCGCAGCTACGATCTCGATACCAGGCTCCTCGTTCTCGACGTCAATGACACGGGCGCCGACGTCGCCTTCCTCACCACGCTCAAGCTGCAACGCAAGAAGGGGGCACTCGACACGCCCGATCCGGGTTCCGTTCGCCTCGAACTGGCCCGGCTGGACCCGCAAGGGCGACTGACCTCGCCGGCGGGCACCAGCCTGCTCGCCAGCTTGACCGGCCCCAGCACCATCGACTGCGATGCCGTCATCGAGGTTCCCAGGCATCGCGTGGCGATCGATCAGGGCTGGGAAGTCGCCGAGAGCGGCAGACCGCCGCATTCGTGGATGGTCGTCGGCACGGAAAACGTGGCCGGTACCTTGTGCATCAAGCTGGCGGGCTTGCAGCAATCGGCGGATTGGAGCCGGCCACGCGCCGACCATACGGCGTGGCGGCGCACCGACCTGGTGTGGCTGTCCCCCAAGCTGGGCGTGGCCGTCAAGGTCGAACGCACCATCGAACGCCGCGAGCCTGCCCGCCAGGAGCCCACGCAGCGTTTCAGCGCTCGCTATGAACTGGAGAGCGGGCTGGTCTATCCGCGGCAACTGCTCGAGGATCGGCTGCGCGACATCAATCAATACACCGCGCTGGCCCGGCTGGCGGCGCCCGTGCTCGGCCAGGTCGGCAAGGCACGCGCCGATGCGGTGGATCCGCTGCTCATGAAGATCAAGTTGCATACGGATGGTCAGCCTGCCACGCCCTATCGTCCGGCCCTCGATCAGCTGCGGCGTCAGCTGGAAGCGTCCAAACGAGGCGAGCTTGCCTTCGTGCCCGAGAACGCCGGACCAAAACCAGTTTCGGTTGCCACCGTGGGGCGGCCCGCTCCCGATTTCATCGTGCCCAATCTCATTCGCGAAGGGGAGCACGCCGAGATGGTCAGGCTGCATCGGCTGCTCGGCAAGCCGACGCTGCTGCTCTTCTACAGCCCGGACTCGCGCTTCGTCCACGAGATCCTGCGCTTCGCACAGAAGATTCACGACGGCAAGTCGGTCCAGGTGCTGGCACTGGCCTTCTCTGATGAACGGGACGTCGTCGTCAAGCAGTACAATGAAATGAGCCTGACCGTGCCGCTGCTGGCGGGCAAAGGGCTGCGGCACACGTATGGCGTGGAGGCCACGCCGCGCCTGGTGGTCATCGACGGCGACGGCGTGGTGCGCGGCACCTTCACGGGCTGGGGTCCCGAGATCCCGGGCTCCGTGCTGGCGGAGCTGGAACGCTGGCTGCGACGGTGAGTCCGATTTTGACGAACTTGCCGATCTTGCCGCTGGCAGCCTGATCCGCCTGGCCGACAGGACCGGCACAAATACCGGCCGTGCGGGGTAAATTTCCGGCCGCCCGCTTGCCGACGCCTTGCGATTGCACCCGGGCGAGCGATAGTATTGAGAGGCGATTCACCAGGAAGGGTGCAAACGCGATGATGGACTATCAGATTTCGGAGAACACGCGCCGCTGTGCCGCCACGGATCGGATCCTCGAGCCGGGCGAACGAGTTTACAGCGTGCTGCTCGACGAGGCGGGCAAGTTTGT
>JBFWSD010001292.1:0-2622 GCA_050248575.1 Gemmataceae bacterium | reverse complement strand
CTTTACCGACTGCGACTTCAAACTCGATGCCGGAGTGGAATTCGAAACGACCTCCGGCAGGCACCTGCGTCTTGCTCGCCCTCTCGCGCAACCGGGGTCCGGGGGGCACTGGCCTGCCGGGGTATCGCCGCCCAGCTCCTCATTCCCGGAACATCCCGAGGTGGCAGCACTTGCCCGCTGGTTTCCTCGCCAGACGCTGTTTCTCGATTTGGAAACCTGCGGGTTTGCCGGCTCGATGGTATTCCTGGTGGGCCTGGTCTGGCACGACGGCGGCACGCTGGTGATCGACCAGCTCTTTGCCCGCAACTACGCCGAAGAGCGCCCGGTGCTCGAGACGTTGTGGAGCATCGCCGAACGGTGCCGGGTGCTGGTCACCTTCAACGGCAAGAGTTTTGATTGGCCGTTGGTTTGCGACCGCAGCACGCGTCATCATCTGCGCGTTCGCGTCCCGCGGCGCGAGCCTCGCGCCGGCGTGCAGACGTCGCTGGGCGGGTTTCCGCGGCTGGCCGAGCCGCCGTCGGAGTTGGTGCACTGCGACCTGCTGCACCACGCGCGGCGCCGTTGGAAGCAGGTGCTCCCGGATTGCCGCTTGCAAACGCTGGAGCGATATGTCTGTAGCCGCGTCCGGCACAACGATCTGCCCGGCGCGCTGGTGCCCGCGGCCTACCATGAATACGTGCGCAGCGGCCGCGCCGATCGCGTGGACGACATTCTGCGCCACAACGCGCTCGATTTGCTCACGCTCGTGCAACTGGCCGGCCGGCTGGCGAGTCCCGCGCCGGCCGCAGCGCCGGGCCCATGCCGGAGCCGAGCGCAATAAAAGAGCCACGGCAGCGTTTGCACGTTGCCGTGGCCCGTTTGTAATCAAACCCCCAGCCCAATGCGACGGAGGAGTCGCTGCGAGAAGAGCGAGGTCAGGCCGTGCTGTGCACTAGCCGTAGTTGACCCAGGCTCACGCAAATAGTTAGGTCCTCCCGACGGATTTATAGGCTATGCGGAGGTTTGAAGTTCGCACGCGCGGCCGTGAGGGCCGTGCGGATAATTCCAGAATAACCAATCGTCACTTTCGCTCCCCAGGTTCGGTCGAAATTGGCCGAACCCCTCAGAGCAGCGCAATTATAGCCTGCGGCCCCAGGGACGATAGCTCGGAATCGGCCGTTTTGGGCGCGAATCCCAGAAATACGCGGCCACGACGACATGAGTTCAAATCTCATGCCGGGCCACGGAAAAACCGTTTGCCCGCGCCGACGATGCGCTCCGGCCGCAGCGACGGGTCGATGGCTGGACCTACTTTGGGTAGGCGCGCGAAAGGTTGGACAGCGATCGGTCCGCCAGGGACAACTCGCCCAGCAATTCGTCCTGCTGCTGTTGCTGCACGCGATCCTGCTCGCTCCACAAGAAAGCGTCCACCGCGTCCTCGAGCTTCTCCAGCGTCTCGTAGGTCCCCGCGGTAATCAATCGCTTCAGTTCGGCGATCTTCGCCTCGCGGGCGGCACTTTCGACTGATTGGGCCATGGGTCACCTCCAGGCTCAAACGGGCAAAAATCCGCTCTGTTCAAGCGTCCATCGCTGGACGCTCCGAGCTTCCAGTCGCCCCATGCTAGCATATTGCGCCGTAAAAAAAACCAACCCCAAAAACGCTGGCCAGTTTCGCTCCACAAAGTTCGCCAGAACCCGAAAAAACAGCGGAGATTGCGCAACCTCGCCGGCCGCGCGCAGCTCCACTATCCGTGTGGAAAACTTGTTGAGCACCGCGCCTTTACCTGGCCACCACCCAGACGTTGCGGTACGTCACGGGGTTGCCATGCGCTTGCAGCACAAACGGGCCCTTGCCGGGTGCTTCCTGCGGCGCGCCGCCGGGCGTAATCTTCGGCAGCTCGAAGCCTTCGAAGATCGGCACGCCGTTGTGCTTGATCGTCACCTTCGCGTTCTTGACCTTCTTGTCACCCTCGAAACGCGCAGCCGTGAAATCGATGTCATAGGTCTGCCACGACAAGGGCGGATAGCACATGTTCACCGCTGGTTCCTTGATCGAGTAGAAGCCGCCGCACTCGTTGTCGGCGCCTTCCAGCCCGAACGAATCGAGAATCTGCACCTCGTAGCGATTCTGCAAGTACAGGCCGCTGTTGCCGCGCCCCTGCCCGGTGGCTTTGGGAACAAACGGCGTGCGGAACTCCAGGTGCATGGTGAAGTCCTGGAACTCGTCCTTGCTGCGCGTGCCGGCCAGCAGCAGGTCGCCGTCGACGATTTTTCCGCCGGTCCAGGCCTCAGTGTTCTTGCCATCGAACAACACCTTGGCACCCTCGGGCGCCTTCGCGCCCAGCGTCGGGCTCTTGCGCTCGACCTTCTCCAGCGTGCCGATCTCGGCGCCGCCCGGATCAGCAACCTTGATCTTGCCGTCAACGATCTTGGCCGAGCCTCCCTCGCCATTGAAGGTCACCACGCCGTCGATGGTTTCGCTGTCGGCAGCCACCTGCGGATCGCCGCGGTGCCAGCCGTCGCCGGGCAGCCCGCCGATATAGAACACGCCGCGAAACATGCCGTCCCCCAGCGCAATCAGTTGCCCGCCCACCTTGACTTCCTGGTCGGGCGTCTTGATCGTGCCCTGGTACACACCCAGCG
>JBFWSD010001291.1:0-2626 GCA_050248575.1 Gemmataceae bacterium | reverse complement strand
GAACTGGTAATTCCAGAGCGACACCGAGCCGTCGACGGCACTCCAGGCCATCAGGCGGTGATCGGGCGAGAAGGCCACGGCGGGAATCTGCACCGTCACGCCTTGCTTGTTGGGATCGTTGCGGAGCAGCGACACGGTGGTGATGTACTGGCCACTGATGCCATGCCACATGCGGACCTGGTGGCCCGCCATACCGGGGGCGAACAGCATCGGCTCGTTCTTGAGCGAGGTGAAGCCCAGCGCCTGCACGCGCCAGTCCTTGGCGAGCAGCGTTTCCCGCGAATTCGGGTAGTTCCAGAGGATCAGCTTGCCGTCGGGCAGACCGAGGGCGATGTTCTGCCCGTCGGACGCGATCGCCATGTGCTCGATCGGTTCGGTGACGTGACGACGGATGACGCCGATCGGTTTCCGCGCCTGCAAGTTCCACAGGATGAGCGAGCCGTCCCGGTGGCCCGAGAGGAGCTGGTTCTCGGCGGGGAAATGCAGGGCTATTGCGGGCGGGGCTTGGTATTCGAGGCTGATCCCCTTCAACGAAACCAGATCCCCCACGCGCAGGTGGCCGTCGTTCGAGGCAGAGGCGAGCAGCCTGCCGCTGGCGGAAAAGGCCACGGCGGTGATCGGCGCATCGTGCGGCCGCAGCACGCGGATCTGATTGGAGCCGGTCAGGTCCCAGATTTTCAGCTTGTGATCGGTGCCGCCGGCGGCGAGCAGCCGGGCGTCGCGCGACAGGGCCAGGGCTTCGATGATGCGCTTGCCTTCGAGGTTGCCCGACTCGCGCAACACTTCCTTCACGGTCCACTGGATGAGGAAGAGGTTATCGGGGTCGGCGTCGTGGGTCGCAGCCCGGGCAGGCGCGGGTGCCACGGGCTTGTCGGCACTGAGCATGCCGGAGGCCGCGGCGATCAGTCCGAGGCCAAGCACCACGGCGGCGGCCACCTTCCAGCCGGAGGAAGGTCGCAGGGCGGCGCAGGCCAATTCCTGGGCGCGCGGCGTGAACTGACCGGAAGTCCGTCCGGCGGCGAGCTCGGCCGCGCCGCGCGCGGTGCCATCGACCAGCCTGGCGGGCAGAGCCATCACGCTCTGCTCGCTGAGGATGGCGAGGATCACGGCGCCGCTGGTGGCCAGCCCGCGTTTGGCCAGGCGCTGGCGAAGCAGATCGCGGCCCCGCGACATGCGAATCGCCACGGTGCCCCGGCTCCAGCCCAGCAAGCGGGCGGTCTCGTCGGTGGTCTTGCCTTCCAGGTAGCCCAGCACGATGGGAGCCCGGTATTTTTCGGGCAGTCTGGCAATTTCTTCATCGAGGACGGGCCGCAGATCGCGGCTGACGGCTTCGCTGCCCGCGTGGGCCGGCGCGACCTCGTCGCTGCGCGTGGCGGCGACTTGCTGTTCGCGTTCGTGAGACTTGCAGCCCCTGGCTCGGGCCTTGAGGGCCACACGATAGGCCACCTTGTAGAGCCAGTTGCCCAGCAGGTCTTGTTGCCCGATCGTCGGCGCCCTGCGCATGAGCACGATGAAGGTGGCCTGAAAAGCGTCTTCGGCATCCTGTGTGTTGTGCAGAATGCTGCGGCACAGGCGCAGCACCATCGGGCCATGACGCCGGACCAGCACCTCGAACGCCCCTTCGTCGTGGTGGGTGACGAAGCAGTCGAGCAGTTCGGCATCGGTGGCGTCTGGAGTGGGCACCACCTTGCGGATCGTTTCGAGCATACGATCCATGAAACCCCCGATTCCCCGCGCGGGCTAACTCTCGCTGGCGCGTCGGGCCAACACACAGCTTCGGCCCTTGCAGGCCCGCGACCAGAGCCACCCGAAGCAGCGGCCCGCCAGCCAGAGAGGCCAGCTGCCATAATAGAAGGGAGTGCGGCTGGACGTGAACAGGCCGTCTCCCGTCATCGAGGCCTCGGTGGCCTCGACCAGATAGCTTACCTTATGTGAGAGCACCGTTGAAGCGGGAGCCTTGGTTTTAGCCAGCTCGACCGCGGTCTGGACGGTTTGCTTGAGCAGCGTCTCGGGCAGCGGGTCGTCGCCGCGCTCGGCGGGCGCATGGGCGGGCTGCCCGTTCTGCCAGCTTCGGATCATCAGGCGACGCACGTTACGGTTCATGGCTCACCAGTTGATGGTGTCAGCGCCGTGGCGCGGATCAAACTCCGGGATGGCCAGCTCATCGAGCTCGCGGTCCGAGCAATCGTCGATGGATCGGTTGTCCTCGGTGATCTCAGATTCATCGCGGGCCAGGCCAAGAAGCTGAGAAGTAAAACCAAGAAGCCCGGCTTCTTGGATTCTCGAGAGCGAGAACATCGCGGAGAGCGCCGAGACGCCGGGCTTCTTCTCCAGCTCTCCAGACAACCAGTGCGTGCCGCTCTCCGAGATTCGTTGCCAGGCCCGGGCCAGATGGCTCATGTGAGACTCCTCAAAAGCTCCACCATGTTAGATCCGCGCCGCGGCCCGGCGTTTTCAGAATTTTTCGAGCCCGCAGCGGTAATTTGCAAGCCATTGACACGCAATGAGATACGGAGATGATGGCGGAGAGCTTTTTTCCCGTGACAACCGGGCTGCCGCTGGCACCTTACCAATAGGAGACCATTGCTGAGCGAAGTATAATAGAAGAGCCGAGTTGCGGGATATC
>JBFWSD010001290.1:0-2626 GCA_050248575.1 Gemmataceae bacterium | reverse complement strand
ATCAAGGAGAAGCACTACTACGAGATCCCGAAGATCAGCCCGCTGTTCGTGTGCCGCAAGTAAGTTCAGGCGGTAGACTGATCTGGATTACCGGCATCTCAGGTGCCGGCAAGACGACGATTGGCAAGGCGCTCTACGAGCGGCTGAAACCCGGCATGCCGGCGCTGGTGTACCTCGACGGCGACGAGGTACGCCAGTGCTTCGGGGATGACCTGGGTTTCACGCTCGAGGCGCGCGATGCCAACGCGTTCCGCTTCACCAGGCTCTGCCGCCTGCTGTGCGCGCAGGGGCTGCCGATTATCTGCGCCGCCAATCTCACGTCGCAGCGCTTCCGCGACTGGTGCCGCGCGGAGATCCCCGGCTATTTCGAGGTGTTCCTCGATGTGCCGATGGACGTGCTGATCGGGCGGGATCCCAAGAAGCTGTACGCCCGGGCGTTGTCCGGTGAAGCCAGGAATGTGGTGGGCATCGACATCCCCTTCGTCCCGCCGGCGGCACCCGACCTGGTGATCGACAACTCGATACCGCAATCGTCGTTCGAGTCCGTGTGTGACCGCATCATGGAAGCGGCTGGACTTGCCGGGACCGGGCCGGTACGGTCTTCAGGACAGCCGCAACGAAAGGACTGCTGAGTGAACACGGAATTCCGTTTCAAGGACCTGTTTGTCCTCGACCTGGCCAATAACCACAACGGCGATGTCCAGCACGCGTTGCGGATTGTCCGCGGCGTTGGCGAGGTCGTGGCCGGGCGCAAGGTTCGGGCGGCCCTCAAGTTCCAGTTTCGTCAGCTGGACACGTTCGTGCACCCGGCCCACAAGCAGCAGAGCCCGTACAAGTACCCGAAACGGTTCATCGACACCCGCTTGAGCAACGAGGAATTCGGGCGGCTCGCCCAGGAGGTCCGGTCACTCGGCATGATCACGATGGCGACACCGTTCGACGAGGAGTCGGTGGATGTCATCGAGGGCATGGGGCTCGACGTGATCAAGATCGCGAGCTGCTCGGCCACCGACTGGCCGTTGCTGGAGCGCGTCGCGGAGGCCAACAAGCCGGTGATCGTGTCAACCGGCGGGTTGAGCTGGAAGGAGATCGACGACCTGGTCAGCTTCTTCGATCATCGTCGCGTGCACTTCGCCATCATGCACTGCGTCTCGATCTATCCGACCCCGCCGGAACTGCTCCAGTTGAACCAGATCAACCAGCTCAGGGAACGCTATCCGGGCCGTACCATCGGGTTCTCGACTCATGAGGACCCCGACGCGCTCTCGCCGGTGCAGGTGGCGCTCGCCAAGGGAGCGGAGATGTACGAGCGGCACGTCGGTCTCAAGTCCGACACCGACGAGTTGAACGGCTACTCGTCGACACCGGAACAAATTGACCGGTGGATTGGAGCGGCCCTCAGCGCCCGGGCCTTGTGTGGCGCCGCGTTGCGGTTGCCGCCGCTCGAGGCGGAGGTGAAGTCACTCGACGGCCTGAAGCGAGGCGTGTACGCGAACAAGGATCTCGAGGAAGGCGTGAATGTCGAGCGCGGCGACGTGTACTTCGCCATGCCCTGCGAGCCGGGCCAGCTCACCTCAGGCGAATACGGCCAGAACATCTTCGACCAGGGGATTGCCACCGTCACGTCCATCAAGAAGGACGGGCCGTTGCTGAGGGAACAGCTCAAGCTGCCCGCGGATCTCGATAAGCAGGTGCTGTATACCGCGATCCACGAGATGAAGAGCATGCTCAACGAGGCGCGGGTGGCCCTGCCCGCCGACTTCGAGACCGAGTTCTCTCATCACTACGGTTTCGCGGAGTTTCCCAAGGTGGGCGCGACCATGATCACGGTGGTCAACCGCATCTACTGCAAGAAGATCATCATCCAGACGCCCGGCCAGCGGCATCCCTGCCACTACCACAAGAAGAAGGAAGAGACCTTCTACGTGTTGTGGGGCGTGCTCGAGATGATCATCGACGGCCGGCGGCGGACCCTGTACCCCGGCGACACGGTACTGGTCCAGCAGGGTGTCTGGCACGAGTTCTGGACCGACACGGGCGTGATTTTCGACGAGCTGTCGACGACCGATCTCGCGGGCGATTCCTTCTACGAAGACAAGCGCATCAACAAGATGAAGAAAGAGGAGCGCAAGACGAGGGTCAACCACTGGGGAGTGTCGCAAATCTAGCGATGATCGAGGGAAAACGCGTGCTCGCGGTGGTGCCGGCACGGGGCGGAAGCAAGGGCGTGCCCCTCAAGAACATTCAGCCCCTGATGGGCGTGCCGTTGCTGGCCTGGGTCGCGCCGGTCGTGCAGGCCGTGCCGCTGATCGATCGCACGGTAGTCTCGACCGACCACCCCGAGATCGCCCGCGTGGCGCAAGCCGCCGGCCTGGCAGTTCCCTTCATGCGTCCGGCGGAACTGTCGGCCGACCGCGTGTCCGATCTGCCCGTGCTCCAGCATGCGCTCACCGAGATGGAGCGGCTGGACGCGACGCGCTATGATATCGTCGTCATGCTCCAGCCCACTTCGCCGCTCAGGACCGCGGCGGAAGTTCGCCAGGCCATCGAGATGCTGGCCGGCGAGCACTGGGACGCGGTCTGGACCGTCTCGGCCAGCGACTCCAAATACCACCCGCTCAAGCAG
>JBFWSD010001289.1:0-2626 GCA_050248575.1 Gemmataceae bacterium | reverse complement strand
AGGCCCTGGCCTGGAAGGGCAACGATCTGTGGGTGGCCAACTCCCCCGACCTGACCATCGTCCGCGATCTCGACGGCGACGACGTCGCGGATGAATACGTGCTGGTCTATACCGATCTGGGCAACCTGGAACACGCCCTGCACGGGCTCAACTGGGGGCCGGATGGCATGCTCTACATGTCGAAGGGCAACTCGAAAGGGTTGACGCAGCCCGGCCGCATCGCGCCGAAACCGTTTCGCGATCTGTGGGGCGTGAAGGCGCCGCCCGACGCGCCCGATCTGCCCCCTCTCAAGACGTTCAAGCCGAACGAGTACAAGCGGGCCTACCACAATCCCGCCGACGACTGGGGCCGCACCGGCGGCGTGCTGCGCTGCGGCGACCTGGGCAAGCATCTCGAGATCGTTAGCCGCGGGCTGCGCAATCCGTGGGACATCAGCTTCGACGACGGCTTCAACTTCCTGGGCACCGACAACGACCAGACGGGAGGCGACAAGCTCTTCGCCCCTTTCCCCGGCGCGCATTTTGGCTGGGGCCACGGCTGGAGCTACGACTGGCTGGGCGAACAGCATCCCCCCACGGCGCCGGCAAGCGGCCCGCTGTTCGAGGGCTCGGGCACCGGCGTGGTCTACTACTCCGCCGCGCATTTCCCGGCCGACCGCCGCGGAGTCTTCCTGGTCGCCGACTGGTTGCGGCAGCGCGTCGACATCTACCGCCCCGAATGGCACGGGGCACGGCTGCTGCCCGCGGGGGGCAACGTCGAGCCCTTCGTGAGCAAGGGCAAGTCGCTTTTCCGGCCCACTGACATCGAAGTGGCCCCCGACGGCACGCTCTACATCCTTGGCTGGGGCCCCGGCTACGGCGCCACCTTCGACAAGAACGGCGAACACTCCGATCAGGGCCGCGTCTATCGCATTGCCGCCGCGGGCCAGCCGTTCCTCGACTGGAACTCGGCGAAGCGCCAGAAGAAACTCGCCGCGTGGACCTTTGCCGAGCTGGCCGAGGACCTGGGCAGCCACATTCCGGTGTGGCGCGTCAACGCGCAGGCGGAGCTGTTGCGGCGCGGCCCGGCCATCAAGAAGGACTTGCTCGAGCTGCTTGGCGGCGAGCTGCCCCGCGCTCAAGAGACCTGGGCCCTGTGGACGCTGGGCCGTCTTTCTCTGGCCGACAGGAGCATCGACGACTACTTCGCCAAGCTGGCCGGCGCGGGCGCGCTCGACCGCAGACTGCAAGCACTGCGGATCCTGGCCCAGCGCGTGCGCGCGCGTGGCAAGCCAGGCGAACTCCCCGACACGGTGAGCGCGGCACTCCTCGACAAGGAAGCACGCGTCCGCTTCGAGGCGGTGCTGGCCCTGCGGCAGGCCGGGCAGAAACAGCAGGTCAAGCATCTCCTCGAGCTGGCCGCACGCGAGACCGATCGCGTCACCTTCTATGCCTGCTGGGGCGCGCTCCTCGAGCTGATGTCTGTGGAAGAGCTTCGGCCCTTGCTGAAGGACGCGCGCGGCGGCGTCCGGCGGGCTGCCCTCCTGGCACTGGCCGAGCAGGGGGAACTCAAACGCGACGACGCGGCCCCCATGCGCCTCGACGAAGACCCGATCACGGCGAGCGTGGCCGAGCTGTGGCTCGGCAATCACGGGCAGAAGTTGCCGCCCCTTGTCAGCATCGAGCCCCCCGGCACCGACTTCGCCGAGAGCGTCGACGTCACCGTGAAAGCCGGCCTGGACGGGGCCGCCATTCACTACACGCTCGATGGCCAGGTGCCGACGGCGTCTTCGCCCGTCTATCGTGGCCCGCTGGCGCTCGACAAGGATGCGACGCTGACCGCGCTCCTCTTCCGCGACGGCAAGCGCGTCGGGCCGCTGGCCAGCGCGCGCTTCCGCCGCCTGACGGAAGACGAGCTGCGCCGCCGCCTCATCTACAATCTGCAAAGCGTCTCCAAGAATCGTTACCAGGTGGTCGAACGCGGGCTGGCCAAGGGGGCACGCGTCTACACCGATCGCACTTACAAGCTGACCGAAGTGCCCGCCGAGCTGGCCGGGGCCACCTACATCATGACCGCCAACGCCGACGAGAATGCGCGCGGCGAGAAGCTGCTCACCTTCGAGCTCACGCGTGCGGCCACCCTGTTCCTGGCCCGCGATACGCGCACCGACACCACGCCGGCCTGGATGAAGGTCGGGCAGCCCGGCGGCTTCCAGGAAACCAACCTGGTGCTCGCTACCAACGATCACAAGATGAAGCTGTATCGCAAGGAGTTCCAGCCCGGCCCGATCGTGCTGGGAGGCGCGGAGGCGCGTTCCAACTATCTCGTCGTCGCGCGGCGGCCCGCGCTGAAAGTCCTCGCCAAGAAGACCGAGTTCGCCGACGTGCTCGCTCACTTGCCCCGGGGAGACGCGCAGCGCGGCGCCAGCCTGTTCTTCGATGCCGACGGCGTGGGCTGCTATCGCTGCCATCGCATCGACAACCTGGGCAACGCGGTGGCCCCCAACCTGGCCGATGTCGGCCAGCGGGCCAAGCCCGAAGAGATCCTGCGTTCGATCCTCGAGCCCAACGCACTCATCGTGGAAGGCTTCCGCACCCACATCTTCGAAACCGCCGCGGGCAAGGTCCACACCGGCACCGTGCTCAC
>JBFWSD010001288.1:0-2630 GCA_050248575.1 Gemmataceae bacterium | reverse complement strand
TTCGCCCAGGACGGCGGAAACGTAGGCGGGCAGCTCCGTCCCCTCCGGCTTGAGCGCGAGCTGATCGAGCGGGACAGGCAACCGGATGCCATACTCCATTGCCATCCGTGCTTCCTCACTGCCCGGGTAACGCAGTCTGAGGGCAAGCAGCTCGCGGCGAAGCTGGTCGGGGCGATCGCGCAGCTCCTTGTTGCGGGCCATCAGCTCTTTCCAGGCCTCGCGGGCAGAACCGGGCGTGGTCGCTGACGATTCGTCGTTGCCCTTTTCGGCGGAGCCCGACGAGAAGAGCACGCTGGCCAGCACCACAGCCAGCAGCAAGCCCGCAGCCGACGACACCCAGAAACGCGGGCTGCGCCTGGGCAGCGTGAACTTGGGCACCCGCTTGTTCCAGATCGCGCCCAGCGTGGTCAGCGACCAGCCGCCCGGGCGGGGCAGGTGCGGGCGAACCGCGATCTTCATGGTAGCGGCACTGGCCCCCTTTACCTCGTCGGGCGTGCTGTTTCGCTCCTGCGAACGACTCGCCGCGATTCTTTGCACGGGGGGATCGCCACCGAGGGCGCGCATGCTTTCAGCCAGGGCGGCGGCAAGCTCGTCGGGGGTCTGGAATCGTTCCTCGGGCTTCTTGGCCATGAGCTTGCGCACGACGTTGCCGACCTCGGCGGGCATGTCGGGCCGGATCGTTTCGATCGGCCTGGCTTCTTCGAGGCGATGGCGGAGGAGTTTCTCGGTGGCCTGCCCGCCCTGATAAGGGACGTGGCCGCACAGGATGTAGTAGAAGGTGCAGCCCAGGCTATAGAGGTCGGAGCGGATGTCGGCCGCGTGGGAGTTGAGGGCCTGTTCGGGGGAGAGAAAATCCACAGTGCCCAGGACGGAGCCCTCGCGGGTGAGTTCGTTCTCTTCGACATCGGTAAGGCGGGCCAAGCCCATGTCGAGAATCTTGATGGTGCCCAGCGGCCTTTCCGGGCTGCGCGGCGCCACCAGCAGGTTGGCCGGTTTGATGTCGCGATGCACGATGTGCCGCTCGTGGGCATGCTGCAGCCCGAGGGCCGCCTGCCGCATGTATTCGCAAGCGTGCAAGACGGGCAGTGGCCCGTGCTGGCGGACGCGGCGGCCCAGATTGCTGCCGTTGACATACTCCATCACATAAAAGTAAGTCTCATCGACCTTGTCGGCATCGAAGGCCGTGACGATGTTCGGATGCGCGAGCTGGGCGGCCAGCTGGATCTCGCGCAGGAAACGCTTGATGGCGTCGCGCTTGACCAAACGGTCCTTGCGCACGATCTTGAGGGCGACAATGCGTTCGAAGGGACGCTGTCTGGCCTTGAAAACTTGCCCCATGCCGCCTTCTCCCAGGGGCTCCAGCAGGACGTAGCTGCCCAGCACCAGCGACTGCGAGTGAGGCTGGAAGAGCTGGTTGACCTGGTAAGTGGTGAGCCAGCCCTGCCGCACGAGCAGCCGGGCCAAGGTGCGCGGGTCGGAGATCGCTTGTTGCTGCAATTGCTGGCGGGCCGAGCCGATCTTGCGGGCATCGAGCAGCTCGAGTGCGTCGAGCGTCTTCCAGAGTGCCGCCGTCGTTGCGATCGTCATGGCTGTTCTCCCGCCACCGGGTGCCAATCCTCGGTCCTGTCAACCCGGCGAAGAGGGCGTCTCCCAGACCAGCCCGGCAAGACCGGGCGGGCGTGATTCAGGGCGAGCAGAAGGTTGTCAACGTTGTTGCCTGCCGCGACGCTGTCGAGAGCGATACTGGCGTGGTTGCTGCTCGCCGCGGCAAGCCGGAGTGCGGCGCGCGTTCACAGCCCAGGCGCTCGTGGTGGTGTGAAGAATCGTGATCTCCTCCAATCGGGTGAGTGGCTCTCGCAGGCTGGCGCTGTCCGGATCCCCCATCCGGGCTGCAAGCGGCTCACCAGATCCATACCAGAGGAACCATTCGGCACTAGAAGGAAAGCAAATACTGTACCAAGCGTCATCAGGGGGCAGCGTCTGCCAGAAGTGGCGTGAAAATCACGGCCTGGGTCGGGCGGGCCGGGGAATTGTAACAGGCGGCTGCCAGCGGGCTCCGCAAAAGTTGCGCAGCCTGCTGGCAGTGGGGAATGCGTGTATTTACCGATCCGCCAGTGTGCTACACACTTTCACTTCTGACCACGAATCGCAGCAAGGCGACGTGAGTATTTTCGTCATTCGACGCGCAACGTTTATGTCCAATTCCGCGCACAACGGGGCCGGCAGGAGCATGAAATCTTCTTCACGGTGAAGGCGAATCTGCCCCGCGAGCAGCTTCTGCCAGGGGGCCTTCACGAGTCTTGTGAAACCTCCTTCACATTGCCCGCCGGCCGCTGGTATGCGGCCGGGACATGGTTCATACTCCTTCCACTTCTCAATCCGATTCGCAAGGAGTGTCACCATGAGCCCGCTCCCCAACCAGCACGAGATCGACAGAAAAGACAAGCAGAAACAGGACGCCGAACTGCATGACCAGCAACTCGAGGAGGTGGCCGGGGGCCAGTTCATCATCGCTGGACTCGAAGGTGCCCGTCGCGCAGAGGAAGCCAAGGCACGTCTGGCCACGCGACGCGAATGACAGTTCCGGCCGCAGCCTGACACGGACAACGGACTGCCCGTCTCTCGAGATA
>JBFWSD010001287.1:0-2631 GCA_050248575.1 Gemmataceae bacterium | reverse complement strand
ATGGGCGCCCGCGAAGCTCTCTATCCCGTCACCATTCACCTGATCGACCTGTGCGTGCTCGATGATGCGAAGGACAAGTTGCCCGCCGCCTGCGCCTCGGACAAGCCGACCAACGTGATTGCCTCGGCCGAGTACCTGGAGAAGCAGAACCAGGCGAATGCAGCACACCTGGAGCCGCTTCGCGCGGGCATGCAGGCCGAGCAGATCGAGGTCTGCGTCGGCGCCTATCGCGAGCGCGAAGACGCACTCTTGCCGCTTGAATCGCAGCTCTGGAACTTGCTGAAAGGGCTGCGTACCGCCAAGGAGGTGCTGGGCGGCGACGTGCGCGTGTTTGCCCGCAAACGCTTCGCGGCCCATCCGCAGCTGCCCTTGCTGCTGGCCACCTGCGGCATCCAGAAAGCCTTGCTGCTCACCTTCGACGATTCGGCGCTGCCGATTTTCCAGAGCACCGTCATCAACTGGGCGGGCTCCGACAACAAGCAGGTGGATGCCTTCACGCGCACGCCGCACAAGGCCGATTCGCCGCAGACCTACTTCCACGTGGCCCACTACCTCAACCAGACCATTGCCCAGGACCATGCGGCCACCTTCGCGATCTTGCATCGGGGCGAGCCCCCGTGCCCGTGGTATGAAGACTGGCTGGAACTCAACAAGCTTGGCCCCGTGCTGGGCACCTGGACCACGTTCAGCAACTACTTCAATGAAGTGATGGCGGGCGAATACGCCTCGGCCTCGGCGGCCGACGAGTTTCACGACGACTACCTGCTCGAACGTACCGACGGGAACGTAAAGGACCCGATCAGCTCGATCGCGGCGCAGCATCACTGGCGGCGCCGCTTCGATGCCGTCTGGTCGCTGGCGGCCCTGCTTCGCGGGCTGGCGGGCAAGAACGACACTCTGCGCATCGACGAGCGGCTGAACAAGCTCGAAGATCGCCTGGAAACGGCGTATAGCGAGGAAGCCGTGGCCGAGCTCGACGCGGCTCAGCAAGAGATCGCTGCCGCGCTGGCCCAGCGGCTGCTGTCCCGCGCCACCGACAAAGACCCCGGGCTGCTCTTCCTGAATCCGTGCAACTACACGCGCCGCGTCGCCGTGGAAGTGGACGGGATCAAGACGCCCCTGCCCATCGAAGGGCCGCTCAAGGCCTGCCAGATCGACGAGGACAAGGCACGCCTGGTGGTCGAGATTCCTGCCTTTGGCTTTGCGTGGCTGCCCAAGCAGGGCAAGCCGGGCACGGCCCCGCAAGCGCCGCGCATGAAGCTGGCCGACAACCGCCACGTCCGCAACGAGTTCTTCGAGGCCGAGATCGATCCCAACACCGGCGGGCTGCGCGGCATCTGGGACCATCGCACCCGCGTCAACCGCCTGGGCCAGCAAATCGTCTACAATCCCGGCAGCATCATGAAGGCCGAGAGCATCAAGGCGACCATCTGCGGGGCTGCCCTCGGCGAGGTAGTCAGTGAAGGGACGATTCGCGACGAGTCCGATCAAGAAAAGGTGCTGGCGCGGTTTCGTCAGCGCTTCCGCGCCTGGCTGGGCCGCCCGGTCCTTGATCTGCGCGTCGAGATCATGCCCGAGAAAGCGCCGATCGGCTATCCGTGGCACGCGTATTATGGCCCGCGCTTCGCCTGGCGCGACGAGCGCACGCTCGTTTTGCGCGGCATCAACGGCACGGGCTACATCACCAGCCAGTCGCGGCCCCAATCCACCGACTTCCTGGAATGGCGGCTGGGCAGGCAGAACAGCGTCCTCTTCACAGCCGGGCTGCCCTTCTTGCAGCGGCATGGCACACGCATGCTCGATCTGATCATGGTCGTGGAAGGGGAAACGTGCCAGACGTTCGATTTCGCCCTGGGCATCGATCGCGAGTATCCCATGCTGACGGCCCAGGGGCTGATCACCCCCGTGGCGATGATCGAGGTGGACAAAGGGCCGCCCCACGTCGGCACCAGCGGCTGGCTCTTTCATCTCGACGCCACCAACCTGCTGCTCACCAGCCTGCGTCCCGATCCAGCGGGCGAAGATGCCATCGTGGCCCGCCTGCTCGAAGGGGCCCTGCACGGCACGCAGGCCGAGCTTCGCTGTGTGCGAAATCCCAAGCGGGCCATGCTGACCGACGCCCTCGGGCAGCAGCAAAGCGAGCTGCACGTCTACAACGACGCCGTCGTCTTCGACATCGTGCCCAACGACCTGGCCCACCTGCGCGTGGAGTTCAGCTAGTTGGGCAGAGAATCTGGCCCTCGTGTGGTCGCGCTCACTTTTTGTGTTAGTTCGGCAGGCAGCAATCCGTATAGGGATGGAGTCCGCGCATCTCGGCCAGTGGTTGACCTTGTGGGAGAACTGGAAATGCGCCTGAACGCCTGCCTGTCCGATCCTGAACTGGAAGCGTACCAGCTGGGCAAGCTGTCCGATCAAGATCTCGAGAGAGTGCTGGCTCATCTGCAGAGTTGCCCGACGTGCGCCCGTGAGGTTGAGCGTTTCGACGCGCATGTTGATACCTTGCTGGGAGCATTGCGGCACGCGCGGCACGACGCGGGCAGCGAAGACAACTCGAATCCGTGCTTGCATCCCCCTCTGGATGGCGCGATCATGCAACTTTCGGCCAAAGCCGCCAAGGCAGATCGGAAGAGC
>JBFWSD010001286.1:0-2631 GCA_050248575.1 Gemmataceae bacterium | reverse complement strand
GTTGACCACGAGCCCGCGCAGCTCGTCCTTGGTCAGCCCGTTGCCGTTCTTGACCAGGGTCCAGTTGCGCAGGAAGAGCTGCCCGACGGGAACGATGCTGTCTCCGGCCTTCTGGATGGCGCTGGCAGTCAGGTTCTTGTCGGGGACCACCATGGCGCCGCCCCCTTCACCGCGCTCGGCGCAGGGCTTGTCGACATCGACAGCCATCTTGAGCGGGCCGTCGCCCAGCTGCCTGGCATGTTCCACGCAGACCTTGGCGTAGCGCTGCGCTTCCTCGAGCGGCAAGCGATTTTGCTGTGCGTGGGCAAAAGCAGCCAGCCCGACCAGGACCATGACGACAGCGAAGCGATTCATGACGTTCCCCTCGGAGCAAGGAATCGGCGACGTGGGGCCATTCTACCGCAACGCGGCCCGACAGAGAACGATTTGCTCACGCGGGCAATCTGCTGTAAAACGACTGGCATCCTGCCGCCACACCGGAGAACCTGCATGCGTTTGACCAGCGGCTACGGGCCAACTCGGCCCGAGATCGATCATGTCACCGGGCTGTCGCTCGACGAGCGGCGGCGGCAGCATGGGCACGGCTCGTATCGCCTGCCCGAAAAACTCAGCGCCGGCACGCTGATCGAGGCGGCCTTCACGCTCGAGCTGGGCAGACTCGCCGTTCCCGCCGGCGGCAAGCTCGGCATCGTCTGGCGCTGGCCCTTCGACTGGGGCGAGCTGCAAACACGCGCGCCCGCCGGGCCAGGCTTCGTCCGCATCGATGGCCCGGTGCCGCTGGCAGCGGAGTACGATCCGTATGGCGGCATCGAGCCCTATCATCACCAGCTCTTGCTGCACGTGCAGCGCGAGGCCCTGGCCGCGGGCAGCCTCGTCCGCGTCGAGATGTCGCGCTGGCGAACCCCGACCTGTGCCCTGCGCGACGCTCGCTTCCTGATGCTGGTTGACCCGCACGGCGACAACCGCTGGACGGAGTTGCCCGGCGGGACGAGCTTCGACGTGAGCGCGGGCGACCCCGCACGGCTGGTCGCCCTCGCTCCTTCCGACGTGACGTTGGGCGAAGAACTGACGGTTATCGTGCGTGCGGACGATCGGTGGGGCAATCCGACCCGGCTGCCCGCCTTGCCCGTGCTGACGCCGACCTTCGGGGCCAGCGCGGCCGAGCCGGTCGTGATCGACTGGCCCGCCGCGTATCACTGCGCGGTCCGCTTCGAACGCGCGGGCACGCACCGCCTGCGCTTCGAGGTGCCCGGCACGAGTCTCGTGGCCGAGTCGAACCCGATCGTGGTCCACACCGAGCCGCCGGCGCGCCGGCTCTTCTGGGGAGACGTGCATTCCGGGCAGTCGGCGATCGGCTGCGGCGCGGGCACGCTGGCCGACTACTACGCGTTTGCCCGCGACGCGGCCGGCGTGCAGTTCCTCACTCACCAGGCCAACGATCATTACGTCACCACCGCTGACTGGCTGGAAACGCGCCGGGTTACCGACGAATTTCACGCGCCGGGCAAGTATGTGCCCATCCTGGGCTGCGAATGGAGCCCGCCCACGGCCGACGGCGGTGATCGCAACGTCTTCTATCGGCACGACGAGCCCAGGCTGATTCGCTCGGGCCGCTTCTTCACGGAGACCACACCCGACCCCGAGCCCGACGTGCCCCGCGCCCCCGAGTTCCTGGCCTGCTTCCGCGACCAGAACGTGCTCATCAACATGCACGTCGGGGGCCGCATGACCAACCTCGACTGGCACGAACCGCAGATCGAAAAGCTCGCCGAGATCCACTCCACGCACGGCACCGTCGAGTGGTTCGTGTTCGATTGCCTGCGGCGGGGCTACCGGGTTGGCGTCACGGCCGGGACCGACGGCGTCATGGGCCGGCCCGGCGCCTGCGCGCCGGGCAGTCGACTCTGCCGCAACCTGCGCAATGGCCTGACCGGCATCTATGCCACCGCGCTCACCCGCGACGCACTCTGGGAAGCGCTGCACGCCCGCCGCACCTATGGCACCACGGGAGAACGGATCCGCCTGTGGTGCGAGGCGGATGGCCACGCCATGGGGGAGAAGTATGAGACGACCGCGGTGCCGCGCGTCTTCGCGGTGGTCGAGGGAACGGCGGCCCTCGAACGCATCGACCTCTTCCGCGGCACGGAAGTCATCCACACCTGGCCCGTCGCCACGAGCGACGAGTCCACCTTGCGCATCCTGTGGAGCGGCACCACGGCATGCGGCAATGCCCGCAAGCAACGCGCCGTCTGGGACGGCAGCCTGGAGATCGATGCCGGCGCGTTCGGCGAAGTGGAGCCCATCGGTTTCTGCACGCCGCTCGACGTGGTGGCACGGGAGTCGCCTCGCAAGTTCATCTGGCAGTCAGCCACCGCGGGCAACGCTGCTGGCCTGCTCCTGCGTTTCGACGGGGAGCCGACCACCTGTCGCTTCCGCAGCGGGCCTAACTCGTTCGATTTCACGCCGACGGTGGTGCGTGCCCGCGAGCTGTCGATTCCCGCGGGCGGCTTCGATCGACAGATCCGCGTCGGCAAGGCGCCGCGCCAGGACGGGCCACGACGCGTTGAAGTGAGCTATTTCGATCACGCGACGGTCACGGGTTCTTGCCCGTACTGGGTGCGCGTGACGCAG
>JBFWSD010001285.1:0-2647 GCA_050248575.1 Gemmataceae bacterium | reverse complement strand
GGTCTTCTGGCACTACCTGTTCCCAACGCCCCGCTGGGTCCGTCGCACCGTCGACCTGATGCTTGCCAATGTTGCCCTGTTCCTGGTGCTGGGCGAAGTGGTGCTGCAAACTTATACGGCCCTGGGTGGCCGTTCCCTCCTGGTCGCCAACAACATCGATGCCCGTCGTCTGCGCCCTTGCACGGTCTATGGCGACTACTGGACGACCAACGAACAGGGCTATCAAAGCCGCTCCTTCGAGAGGGAATGCCGGTCCGGCGTGCGTCGGCTGGCAGTGCTGGGGGACTCGTTCGCCGTGGGTCTGGTCCCCAAGGAGGACAATTTTCTGAATCGTCAGGAGAGCGAATCGCTCGAGATTTACAATTTCGGTGTGCCCGGGATCGGTCCGGCGGACTATCTCCATATTCTGGAACACGAGGTGTGGACGTATCGGCCCGACGAGGTGCTGGTCTGTGTCTTTGTCGGCAACGATGTACTCCACCCGTCGGCGACTGGCCCGCTCAGCCGGTCCGCGCCGGAGCGGAGCAAACTCTACTTGCTTTCACGTCGGCTGCGGCGAATCGTGCGCGAATGGCGCAGCCAGGGCCAGCTGGACTTCATGCGCCGGCCACGATCAAACTTCAATCACGAAACGTACGTCGGCCACGAGCTGTCGCTGCTCCCCATGTGCCGCAAGACGACGACCGAACTGGTCGCGCAGAGATGGGAAGTAGCTCTTTCATCCCTTGCCGGCATCATCGATGCCTGCCGCCGACACCACACGCCGGTGCGCTTCGTGCTGATTCCCGACGAGTTTCAGGTGGATGCTGGCTTGCTCGAGGAGATGCTGGTGCGTGGCAGCATTCCCCGCGACGATGTCGATGTGAGCTTGCCCCAGCGGCGTTTGCGTGCCTTGTTCGACGAATACGGCGTGCGCTGTCTCGACCTGTTGCCCGGTTTCGCGGGCCGGCCCGGCCTCTATCACCCGAACGACAGCCACTGGAACAAAGCGGGCAATCACCTGGCGGCCCAGCTGCTGGCAGCCTGGATGAAGCAATGAGCGCCGGGTTCAGTATCGGGCGTGTCGCCACCACTGCACGGCAAGTTCCTCGCTCCATTCAGTCGCGCAGGCGCAGCCAGCAAGGGCCGCCCGCAGTGACTGCATGGTGGTGAAGCGGTCCACCGGGCTCTTTTCGAGGCAGCGCAAGACAACTTTCTCCAGATCAGCGGGTATGTCTGGGTTGTGCTCCGAGGGGGGCCGCACCGGATCACGCGAGTGGGCTACCACGAGCTAGAGCGGGTTGCTGGTCATGAAAACTGGCTTGCCCGTGAGCAAGTAGTAGGCGACGGCGCCGAGCTCATACACATCACTGCTGGCGTTGAACGGCTCATCGGTGGCCTGCTCTGGAGACGCGTACAGGGCGGCGTCGGGCGGAACATGCTTGCCGCTGATTTCCCGATTCAGGCCAAAGTCGAGCAGCTTGACGGAGTCGTGCGTGCGGCCCGCTTGCGAGAGCATCAGGTTGCCCGGTTTCAAGTTGCGGTGGAAGAAGCCAATGGCGTGAGCCTCGCCAAGGGCTGAGCTGGCCTGCTGCAAAACATGCGCGACGCGCGCCGGCGGCAGCGGGCCAAACTCCTCCACGATCTGCGCCGCGCTCATGCCCGGCAGCAATTCCATGACGCAATAAAGTGCACCGTCGCGCGATCGCCCATAGTCGTAGACAAGGACAACGCCCGGATCGGTGATGGTATTGGTGAACTGGATCGCCTTTTCGAAGCGTGCCAGCGTGTCGGCGTCGATGTCCGGACCGGGCCGAATCAGCTTGATGGCGCAGGGACGCTTCAGGTAATAATGCTCGCCGCGAAAGACTTCTCCAACCGGGCCGGCGCCAATCTTCTCTTTCAGCACATACTGCCCGAGCAGCTGTGCCTGGAAGGCCTGGTAGCGCAGCTGGTTGAGGAGATAGACGGCATAGGTGCCAATCGCGGCGGCGATGATGGGCATCTCCACGATGATCTGAAAGATAGGAATATCCCAGGCCCGGCGCAGATCCGCGCTCATGTGTGCCAGCACCACGATGTTGATCTTGGCGAAGATGGCCAGCAAGAACAGCGTGAGGGCGGCGCGCTTCCAGGTGGAGGGAATGAACAGCGCGTGGCCGAGGATGAGAATCGACCAGGTTGCCATGAACATGACGCGCTGCGCCGCGGCCAGCGAATCCTGCCCCTTCTCCGCTGCCGTGAGCATGTTCTCTGACGGAACGACCACCAGCACCACGCAGATACTAGCGAGCAACACGAGCCCGAGGCGGTGCAGTCTTCGCGTTGACAGCGGCAGCTTGCTCGCCAGTACTGCATAGGCCCCGATCGCGACTCCCAGCAAGGCGAGCCGGAAGCTCAGCAGCCCTGGCGCCATCCTCCAGAAGTCATTGACCACCATCATCCACAGGGAAACGAGCACGGCGATCAACGACAATGCCCGCAATCGTTGCCGTAACAGGTCACGCATCTCGGTGCGGTAGTCCGACACTCCACCTTCGGTGAATTCGACGGGCTCCGGGCTGGCGGCAGTCGGCAAGTCGCGAACGGACAGCCCATTCTCTCGGCTGCCCCGGATCAGGTCGAGTTGCTGCAACAACATGTCCGCCGAGTCGAGGCGCTCTTCTGG
>JBFWSD010001284.1:0-2649 GCA_050248575.1 Gemmataceae bacterium | reverse complement strand
GAGGAGCTGCACGGCTGGGACGATCCCGATGCCAGGCGCTGGGCCAAGAGCCTTCAGCCGCTCGTCGACGTGCTGGTGGAACGCTATCTCGAATTCTTGCCGAAGCAGGACTATCCGATTCGCACCGGGGTGCATCCCAGCACGGCGTTCGGGCTGGCCTTTGCCCTCGATTACGCGCGGGCCGCGGGCAACGACTCGTTGCGCACGCTGATCGAGGAGCGTGCCCGCACCTACTTCGGCAACGACGCGGATTATCCGGCGGGCTGGGAACCTGGCGGCGAGGACTTCTTCTCGGCCGCCCTGATGGAAGCCGATCTGATGCGGCGCGTGCTGTCGCCGCAGGAGTTTCGCGGCTGGCTGGCGCGTTTTCTGCCCGGGCTCGCGGCGGGCAAGCCGGCCTCACTGCTCACGCCCGCCAGCGTTGCCGATCGCAGCGATCCCAAGATCGTGCATCTCGACGGTTTGAACCTGAGCCGGGCCTGGTGCATGCGCAACATCGCCGCGGCGTTGCCGGAGGGTGATCCCGCCCGCCGCGTGCTCACGGAGTCGGCCGCCAAGCATGCGGCGGCGAGTTTGCCCCACGTGGCCAGCGGAGACTATGCGGGCGAGCACTGGCTGGCCTCGTTTGCCGTTTACCTGCTGGGCTGCCCGGGCTGATCAGGACCGCATCGGCAGTGTGTTTACAGGAGCCTGGCAAATGTTGCCAACGAATCCGAAGTCGGCCCTGCGAGACCAGGAACGTCGGATAGCAATGAGGAGGGCTCGACTGGCCCTTGCGCCCATTTATGAGCATCGAAAGCAATACTACGACGTCATCTCAGAGCACAGTCACTTGTACTCTGCGCTCCTCTCCGTAAGTGGGCTGCGCCAGCGCTATCAACTTGGCGATCCAGTGTCTTCACTGAATGAAGCAACACAGCTTGCCAGGAATCTGGCCAGTTTGTGGGCCGAAGGAAATTGCCTCGCCGATTCGAAGTGTCCCGACGAGAAGAAGTACACAAGTGATGGCAAGTTGTGGGAGCAAATACCAAAAACCGTAGACGCCATCGCCTTCCGTTTTGCAGCAGCCGGCGTGCTGCAATTGCTAACTTGCGAACAGATCCCGAGTGAATTTTCCGGCGCACTGCCAGTGATTGGTGCATGGGGCGCTCTGCCAGCATGCCCTCTGAATTTTCCCGATGTCGGACTGATATACGTACTGGAGAAGCATGTCAGGCCGCCTTGGTGGCATGACATGTTTCAGACTCTCCAGGAGTATTATGACGGCCGAAGTTTGCTCGCTGATACTTTCGACTGCTATGCCAATATGATCATTCATTCACATCGCGAGGCGTGGGGCAGGTCGATTGATGAAGTTCGCAAGGCACATGAACTGTATATAGGGCGTGGTGATCAAGCCTATGACGTATGCGAACCCTGGGAGTTCGAACCTTGGGAGGGGCGAGGGGCTTTCAACTCCCTTGTCATTGATTTTCGACTATCAGCTCTTATGCGATACTGCTTCAGGAAAAACCAGGGAGCCCTCGATTCGATCCAATCTCCCCATCGCTGGCCGGAACTTTCGCAAGATTGATGGCGCTCACGGAGATTCAAACAGAAATATAGAGAGTGCAATTGTAACTTATTTAGCTCCGGTACCATTCCGCGCCTAGACTCAAAGGATGTACACCGGCGTGGGAGCTTCGCCCTACTTCAGTTGCTTGACCCAGTCGTGGATCAGGCGGGCGGCGGGCTCATCGACCATGTTCGAAGCGATGTGGGGCATGCGGCCCAGCCCCAGCTTGTTCATGCGGTAGAGAATCAAGGTCCGGTCGGGGTCGCCGGGCACCAGGATGCGCGGATCGCGCAGGTCGAAGGTGCCTTGCCCGGGCTTGGTGTCGACGATGCCCAGCTCGTTGAGCGGCATGGAGGCCAGCAACTGGAAGTCGGCGTTGCCGCCGCCCCACTTCATGTGGCAGTGGGCGCAGTTGGCGTGGAGGGAGGAACGGGCCCGCTTGTCGAGGTCCTGCTGCTCGTCCTCGTAATCGACCAGCCTGGGCAGCTCGTCGGGCTGCTTCGACAGCGGCTTGCTGAAGATGCCCAGGTGATCGAGCGTGGCGAGCTGGTTCGCCACCACGCCGCCGTAATCGTGGTCCTTGTTGAACTGCAAGGTGTTGACGCCCAGGACATACTTCGCAGGCGTGGTGTGGCAGGTGGAACACTCGGCCCGGCTGGGGAAATGCCAGGTCTGCTTGCGTTCGCCCCCCTTGGCCTTCGCGTCCTTGATGGTGAAGACACGGTCGACGCCCTTGGCGTCGGCCAGCACGGCGTCGGTCTGTTCGTCGTTCCAGATGTAGGTGTAGCCTTGCCAGACCTGGTCGCCGACTTCCTGGGTGCCGGGCGTCTGCTCGAAGTGAAGCAGGCGGGTTTCGAGACGGCGGCGGCTCTTCGGGTTGCCCGGCTCGAGCTCGAGCGAGAAGGTCTTCACCACCACCGTGCCATCCGGGAAGCGCCAGCCGGGCGGCGCACCCGGCGCGGGCTGCGGATAGGTGATCGACTCGAACTCGAGCTGGCTCTGGCCCGGCAAGGCCAGGAACCGCTCCTTGTTCGCGTTGTCCGACCAGAGCGGGGCATTGACGGAGGAGGGGTTCAGCCCGGGGGCCGGGGTGT
>JBFWSD010001283.1:0-2653 GCA_050248575.1 Gemmataceae bacterium | reverse complement strand
GCACCGACACCTCGAACAGGCTGCGCTTGTCCCAGATGCCGTGCACTCCCTTGTGCTTGCCGTGATCGCTGGTGAAGACCACGAACGTGTTCTCCCCGAGTTTGCGGCGCTCGAGAACTTCGAGGAGCTTGCCCAGCTCGGCATCGAGTGTGCTGACACTCGCCAGATAGCGGGCCACGGTCTCGCGGCGTTCCGCAGCACTCATGCTGGCCTCCTTCACGCCGCGAAAGGCTGCATCAGGAAAGCGCTGGTGCAGGTCGTCGGGCTCCTTCGGCCAGCTCACCTTGTCGGGATCGTAAAGCTTGCGAAACTCGGAAGTGGCCACCGAATCGTGGGTGTGGGCCAGGCCAACCGCAAGAAAGAGCGGCTTGTCGCGGCGCGCTTCAAGCAATTCGATCGCGCGGGGCACGCCCCCCTTCTCGTTCGCGCTCCAGCGAATCGCCGTGCGTGAGATCCCGTAACTGTGCGCGACCTTGCCGACCTCGATGACCTCGTAGCCCTGGGCGCGAAAATGATCGGGCAGCCACGCCACGTCCTTGAGCTTGTCGCCGGGCCGCCGCCCGCTCAGGAACGAAGTCCGCGACGGATTGCAGACCGGGTCCTGGCAGTAGGCCTGCTCGAAGCGCACGCCGCGCTCGGCCAGCCGGTCCATGTTCGGCGTCTTCGCCAGCGGATGGCCGTAACAGCCGATCATCATGTTGAGGTCGTCGGCCACCACGAACAGAACGTCGGGCTGAGCCGCGTGGGCGGACCCATTCGCCAGCAGGACGGCGGCAGCAATGATGATCCAATGACGCATGAATCGCCTCCACGTTGGAGTATCGGCATTGCCAAGAGTCCTGGTCAGACGGCCAACGCCTCCGCACCGACGCTATCCTTCCGGCTAAAGCCGGGACTCCAACACTATTTCAGCCAGCGTTCGATCGGTGTCATCGATTCCCAGTCGGGCTCGACGCACACGCCGAAGCCGGCACATTGCAGGCTGCCGCATTCCACCTGGCCGGCGCGGATGCGCCAGTGGCCGTGTTGCCCTTTCTTCTCGTACAGATCGGCGTGGGCTGCCAGCAACGCGGGCAGCTCGCGCCTCGACAGCATGTCGAGGCCGTGGTTGTAGTGGTAACCGTTCCGCTGGCACTGCTCGATCCCCAGGATCGACAGGGTCACGAAGTCTTGATGCAACGCCACGGGGGGCAGATTCTGCAGGTCTTCAGCGGTCTGCAAGACTTGCTTGCCCTTCGTGCCAAAGTGCACCACGAGGGCACGGTTCAGCAGCGACTTGAAGAAGCCCTTGCAATTCTTGTTGGCCGTGCCCCGATAGCCGAGGGCCACGGCCCGCTTGAAGACGTCGAGATGGTCGTCCGCTTCATCGATGACGATGGCGACGCGTTCGCCCACCTTGCGCACCCAGCGCTCGGATGCTGGCTCCAGCGTCAGCGCCCGCGGCACGGGCTGCTCGATGTACTTGAGGTGCTGGAACAGCCCGGGCTCGTCACGCTCGAGACGGGCCGCGAAATCCGCGAACGTCTGCCAGTCGGCGTAGGCCTCGTTGGCGTCGCAGGTCACCAGCGTGTCGCCATCGTGGGGCAAAAGACTCCATACGCGGGCGGCCCGCTTGAGATCACGCTCGACATTGCCCGAGAGCAAGATCTTGAAACAACGCACTCCATAGGCGTCGATGCAATCCTTCAAGTTCTCGGGCTGGCCGTCGTTCAGTCGTCGATCGGCCGGCACGTCCTCGATCGTCAACGCGTCGAGCTGGGCAATCGTGTGCCGCAGTTGAAAACGCGACACCGGCTTCTCGGGCAGGTGCGCCCGCAAATCCAGCCCCTTCAGCTCGGGATGAACCTGGGCCGGCCGGAAACCGAGACGATCCTGGCGAACCATCTGGAAAAGAGATTGCCCTTCGAGGCGGCACACAGCATCGACCATGGCCCGTTCGAGGAGGGCGGAGCAGAACTGGGCCGTCAGTGCTTCTTGCTTTTGCGCGCTGCCCATCTCGTGGATGCGCTGATAGTCGCCATGCCATTTCTGGAAAGGAGAGTCGAAGGCGGGCGCTTGCAAATAAACTTCACGAGCCTGCTGGAGGAGCCGGACGAGCGCCCGGTTCTTCTCTTCCGCGGCGAGATTGGGCCGCTTGTCGAGCCAGCGCATTGCCAGTTGATCGGCACTGGTGCCCCAGGCGGTCTTGCCCTGCTCGTTGCGCAGGATCAGCCGCACGTAGCCCAGCGCGTTCGGGGCCCGTGGCGGCAGTTTCCCGGACAGCGCCTGCTTGCCCAGCGCCAGCGCGATCCGCGTCGGCGGTGTTTCCCGGACCAGCAGGTCGATCTTCTCGATCCGATACTTCATGGCGGGCCCTGACTGGGGAGGGAGGTTGAGGTCCTCACCCCCAACGTCGCTGGCGGGCCGTTTCGTTTCAAGAATCGCGAAATCAAGACCTGACATCGGCGGGCAATGCTGGGCCGAGTGGAAACGTGACGCGCGACACCTGGTCACTCTTCTTGGTGATCGTTGTTCTCCTCGCCCTCGGGCTGGTCCTCACGGCCCTCCTCGAGGGGAAGCTGAAAGCGCGGCGGGGGTAACCCTAGCGCGGCGTAGCCGCAACCAAATCTTCCATCAAAAAGCGCCCGCGGATGGACGCGGCGGGGGGGCGGGG
>JBFWSD010001282.1:0-2656 GCA_050248575.1 Gemmataceae bacterium | reverse complement strand
TCGATCTGCTCCTCGATACTCAGCGCGGCTTCGTCGTGCTGCTCTTGATCGCGGCCTTTCTGGGTGGTGTTCATGCCCTCACGCCGGGGCACGGCAAGACGCTGGTGGCCGCCTACCTGGTGGGCGAGCGCGGCACCATCTGGCATGCCATGCTGCTCGGCGTGGTCACGACGATCACGCACACCGGGGGTGTGATCTTGCTGGCCCTGGCCTTGAAATACGTGTTCCACGACGTGAACCCCGCCAGCATGCAAAGCGGGCTGGAACTGGTCTGCGGGCTGCTCATCACCGGGCTGGGCTTCTGGCTTCTGATGTGCCGGCTGGCGGGCAAAGCCGATCACATTCACATCGGCGGCGGCCACCACCATCATCACCACCACGGTCATGACCACGACCACGAGCACCAAGATGGGCATGACCACGCGCACGCCGACCACTACCACGACGAGCACGGGCACACGCATCCCCTGCCCTCCGAGCCCGTCGGACTACGCAGCCTCGTCTTGCTCGGCATCACCGGCGGCATCATCCCCTGCTGGGACGCCATCGTCATGCTGCTCTTCGCCATCTCGGCGCAGAAACTGTGGCTGGCCGTGCCGCTCTTGCTCGCCTTCAGCGCCGGGCTGGCCGGCGTATTGATCGCCATCGGCATCGGCGTCGTCATGTTCAAGGGCTATGCCGGTGCCAAGATGAGTCATAGCCGGGCTTACCGGGCGCTGCCCGTGGTCAGTGCCATTCTGGTCATGATCCTTGGCCTGATCCTCTGCTCCAGCAGCGTGCGCGGCGGCTGAAACCTGCTCCTCGTATCCCATTCCGAGAACGATGAATTCACCCACACGCGACGGTTTTTGGCGGCAGGCGCTGGCCTGGCATGGCTCGGTATCGCCGCGCATCATCTTGCTGGTATTAGGCTGGGGCGTGATTGCCGGCGCCGTGTGTCTTGGGGCGATTCTTGCAGAGTGGCATTTCGGGATCTACATCGGCCTCGCGGTGGCACCGTACGAGTTTGCCGGAACGGCCCTGGCGATCTTGCTCGTCTTGCGTACCAATGCGGGCTACGACCGGTGGTGGGAAGCGCGCAAGCTCTGGGGCGGGATCGTCAACCAGTCGCGCAACCTGGCCATCTCCGCTCTGAGTTACGGCCCGCGCGATGCGGGCTGGCGCAAGCGCTTCGTGGGCTGGGTGGCGGCGTTTCCGCACCTGACGCGCGCCTGCCTGCGCGGTCAGCCCGCACCTCCCGAGGTGGGCAAGCTCGTCGATGAAGCGGAGTTCAAGAAGCTGGCGGCGGCCGATCACCTGCCCGGCTTTGCCGCGCGCAGCCTTGCCGGCTTGCTTCACGAAGCGTGCGCGCAGCAACAACTCGATCGCTTTGCTTTCTTGCAAATCGACCGCGAGCGGGCCCTGCTCATCGATCACATTGGGGCTTGCGAACGCATCCTGAAGACGCCGCTGGCCAAGGTCTTTGCGATCAAGGTGCGCCGCTTCATTGCCATCTTCCTGCTGACCCTACCGCTCGCCCTGTTGCACAAGCTCGACGCCATGGTGCTGATCCCGATCATCACCATGCTGGTGGCCTACCCACTGCATTCGTTGGATGAGATCGCGGTGGAGCTACAGAACCCGTTCCCGACCACGAACCTGAGTCATCTGCCGCTCGATGATATCTGTGCCACCATCGAGCGCAACGTGCTGGCGCTTCTGGATCAGGAAGACAGCCCGTGAGCGACGGGGCTGCTCAGACCTTGTACTTTTCCACCTTTTTCTCGTCGACCTGCACTCCCAGCCCGGGCTCTTCCGGCACCGCCATGTAGCCCCGCTGGATCACATGCTTGGTCACGAGGATGTCGTCTTCCAGCCCGTAGTAGGTGCAGTCGTTGGCGAGCGAGAAGGCCGGGCAGCTGGCCACCACGTGCAGCATGGCCGCCGTCTTGATGCCGAGATCGTGGGCGCAGTGGAACACACAGGGAATGCCCGCCGCTTCTGCCAGCACTGCGACCTTCTTCACGCCGAGCAGCCCGGCACACTGATACGTGTCGGGCAGCAGCACCGCCGCGGCATCCAGTTTCAGGATCTGCAGCACGATCTCCGGCGTGGTCACGGATTCATTGAGCGCGATGGGCGTGACGGTCTGCTTGCGCAGCCGGGCCGCGTCGGCGATCAGCCCCATCGGCATGGGCTGCTCGAAGTATTGCAGGTTGTACTTTTCCAGGTCCTTGGCGAGCGGGAAGGCCACCTCGGGAAGGTAGCCCTGGTTGGGATCGATGCGCAGCTCGAGTCGGTCGCCGACGCCGTCGCGGATGCCGCGGACCATTTCCAGGTCTTCTTCGGGCTTGCGGCCCGCCTTGGTCTTCATGGTGGTGAAGCCCATCTCGGCGTACTGGATGGCGATGGCCTTGGCCTCGTCATACGGGCGGATGCCCATGCAGGCGGCCAGCTCGATCTTCTTGCGCACGGCCCCGCCCAGCAGCTTGTAGAGGGGCTGCTTCGTCGCCTTGCCGACGATGTCCCACATGGCCATCTCGATGCCGGAGGTGAGATAGCTGCCCAGCGCATTCTGGGCGTAGACGGTTTCGATGTCGAAGGGATCGCGGCCCAGTACATACTGGCGCAGGCGTTCTTCGGGCGTGCCTTCAAAGGACTTGGTAACCCAGTCGTC
>JBFWSD010001281.1:0-2657 GCA_050248575.1 Gemmataceae bacterium | reverse complement strand
GGGCCGCCGCCATGGCGCGGCCCACATCCTTGATTGGTTGCGGCACAGCAGCATCGGTTGTCGCCTGCTGGCGGTCGTTCATCTCCGCCGAGCTTACCGGGCTCGAAGTCAGCAGCGGTTCGGGATCGAGCAGCCGCTCGATCTGCGTCGACAGGTCATTGACGTTGTCGGCCGCGAAAGTCAGGCCGGCGTCCCCCACGGTTTCCGGCAGTGCCGTGGCCCGGGCCGCCAGCACGGGCACGCCGCACGCCATCGCCTCCAGCACGGGCAGACAGAAGCCCTCGTGCACCGACGGCATCACGAACAGGTCCGCCGAGCGATAGGCATCGCGCAACCGGTAGTTGGCCACCTGGCCCAAGAGATGGACTTGCCCGCTAACACCTAGTTCTTCGGCGCGGCGCTGGCAGCGGGCCGCCTCTTCTTCGTACAGGTCGCCCGTATCGCCGATCACCACCAGGTGCACGTCACGCGAACGCAATCGGCCGACGGCCTCGACCAGGAGGGGCACGCGCTTGTTCGGGGCCAGCCGGCCCACGAAGAGAAGCAGTGGTGCCCAGCCGATGCCCAGCTCGCTGCGCAAATCGGTCTCCGGCGCGCCCGGGCTCCAGAAACTGGTGTCGATGGGATAACCGAGTGAGAAGGTCCGCTCGACTGGATAGCCGATCTCGCGTTGCAGGTCATCGCTGGCCGACAAGCTGTGTGTGAGGAGTGCGTCGGCACACCAGGCCACGCCGCGATCGGTGAGGCTGCGCGTCAAGAACGCACCGGGCTGCTTGCCCCACGCCGTGGGCGGCGTCACGCCATGATAGTCGAAGATGATCCGTGGTTTGCTGCGTGCCAGCAAGGGCAGCAAGTTGAGCAGACGATACGACTGCCCGTATTCAACGATTACCAGGTCGGCACCGGTCAGGAAATGCCAGCCCTCCCCCTCGGGGACATCGTCGAGGCGGCGGCAATGCGCCGCCACGTCGGGATGAAGACGGCGGCCCGATTCGGCGAATACGCGCACGTCCGCGCCGGAATCGAGGAAGAAGGCCAGCTTCTCCGCCACCTGATTGCCGATGGCGTCGCCGAACTGCACGTTGTGAGTCAAGATGGCCACCCGCATGGCCTGGTCCCTCCGTGGACATCGCGGATGAATTCAAGATGCGGGCCATGCTACCATCCTGGCAATTTTCGGGCAATGGAAGGTGGCTCTCTCAGTCCCGGATGATCCTTAGCCCGGGCAACGCGGCTTTCAGGGCGCGAATGCCGGCCTCGGTCACCTGGGTGCCTGACAGGTTCAGTTCCTTCAAGTTCTCGAGTGTTTCGAGATGGCGCAGACCGGTGTCTGTGATGCGAGTGCTGGCCAGGTCGAGCTTGCGCAGACTCTTGATCTCGGCAAGGTGGACCAGCCCGGCGTCGGAGATGGCTGTATCCCAGAGCGACAGCACCTCCAGATGCTTTAGCTCGCGTAGCAACTGCAACGATTCGTCGTTCACGTAGGTAAAGCTCAGGAGCAGCACCTCGAGGTGCGGCAGTCGGGCCACGTGGGCCAGTCCGACGCGTGTGAACTCGACGGTTTCGAGGTTCAAGTAGCGCAGGTCACGCAATGTTGCCACCGACGCCAGACCGGCGTCGCTCACGCAGGTGCCTCACAAATCGAGCCCGCGAATTCCGCGCAGCTGGGCCAATCGATGCACATCGGCGTCGCTGGCAATCATGCCGGTGAGCCCGAGGTGGAGGGCCGGTTCGTCGCAGTCGTCCATATATTGCGCCTGCCCGCCTTGCTGACGGACGTACTGGATGACCTGTGCGTGAGTAGTCAACTCGGCAGGCGCTGCGCCGAGCAAAGTGAAGGCCAGGAAGGTGACCGAAGGACCCATGGCATCCTCCTCTCGCAAGCTTCCATTGAAAGTGACGCCGGTTGCCGTACTTCAGAGAACAGCGAGACCAGGGCGGCCAGGCCGACATGTTTTCGTGCAAAAGAGATGCCGCCCGGCAGCTGCTTGACAGACGCTCGCGCAACTTGCTACTGTCATTTGTTCAAACCCAAGCACCACCTGGACTTCCCGATGCCACCCCCAGTACATGTCGATCCCGGGCAACTCGATCTCAAGCGGATCGTGGCCGACCAGGAGGCCATTCGCCGTGTCAATCCGCAGCGCTACGAAATGGAACACTTGAATGCGGTCGTATTGCTCGATCCCGAACAGCAGCTGATCGCGGGCTACCGCGACGTGCGCGGCGACGAGTTCTGGGTGCGCGGGCACATGCCCGACTACCCTCTCCTGCCCGGCGTGTTGATGTGCGAGGCCGCAGCCCAGCTGGCTTCCTTCTATATCACCACGCAAGGGCTGGGACACGGCGACTTCGTCGGGCTGGGTGGGCTCGAGAACGTCCGCTTCCGTTCCACCGTCCACCCGGGCGACCGCCTGGTCCTGGTGGGCAAGTGCGGCAAGGCCAACCGCCGCCAGATGATCTTCAATGTCCAGGGCTTTGTCGGCAGCACCATGGTGTTTCATGCCGACATCGTCGGACTGCCCCTCACGCGCCGTGAGCCGGGCTCGACCGAAGCGGCCGCCGAGTAGCTCACTGACAAAAACAGAAAACCCCGGCGGCCCACCTGGGAACGCCGGGGGTTTCGCGCTTCAGGACAGGTTAGCGGGCAAAGATGC
>JBFWSD010001280.1:0-2657 GCA_050248575.1 Gemmataceae bacterium | reverse complement strand
GGCTCACCTGGCCCGCCTGGTGAGCCCGCTGCTGTGAGACGAAACCTCTTCTGACGAGACAAGCCGGAACATGGCCATAGACGTAGACGCGGTGGTGTTCGATGCCGTCGGGACCTTGTTGCTGGTGGAACCGCCGGCGGGCGAGGTGTACTACGAGGTCGGCAAGCGGCACGGCAGCAAGCTGCCCCGCGCCGAAGTGGTGCGCCGCTTCGCAGAGGTCTTCGCCGCCGAAGAAGAGCATGATCGCGTCGGCGGGCTGCGCACGAGCGAGGAACGCGAGCTCGAACGCTGGCGAAACATCGTGGCCCATGTGCTCGACGACGTGGCCGACCCGGCCGCGTGCTTCGAGGAGATGTTCCGCCATTTCGCGCTGCCCGGCGCGTGGCGCGTGCCGGCGGGCGCCGCTTGCCTGCTTGCCAAGCTCGACCGCCTGGGCTACCGGCTGGCGCTGGCCTCGAACTTTGACAGCCGGCTGCGCAGCGTGGTGGCCGGTCTGCCCGAGCTGGCCGTGCTCGATCGGCTGGTCATCAGCTCCGAGATTGGCTGGCGGAAACCTGCTCCCGAGTTCTTCGCGGAGCTGAGCAGGCTGCTCGCCACGCCCGCATGTCGTATCTTGTTGGTAGGGGATGACCCGGTCAACGACTTTGAGGGGGCCGTTCGTGCCGGGTTGCAGGCCCTGTTACTCGATCCCGCGGGCGGCAACGGTCCGGGTCGGCTTGCCCACCTGGACGATCTGCCCGGCAGGCTGGCGAGGTGACCATGGTCCATCTCTTTCTGTACGGCACCCTCAAGCGCGGCGGGCTCGCCCATCACCTGATGGACGGTCAACAGTTCCAGGGCGAGGTGAAGTCGGCCCCACGCTTCCGGCTTTACGATTGCGGGCCGTACCCGGGGCTCGTCGAGGACGAAGCCGGCATTGCCATCGAAGGCGAGCTATGGCTCATCGATGAAAGCATCCTGCCCGATCTCGACAAGTACGAGGGAGACCGCCTCTTCGAGCGCAAGGAAATTCAGCTGGAAGATGGGCGCACGGCGCTGGCCTATCTCTATCTCCGCGACGTGGCCGGGCTGCCCGACTGCGGCTCGAAGTGGCAGGTGTAGCCGAACTCCCGCCGCTCCCCACGCGTATTCTCTTGGCGTCGCACCGCTACGACCGGCAAAGTCTGCCGCGTCGTTAGCGCCGGCTCGCCGCGGGCAGCCCTTTGTCCTGGCAAGCCGACGCGCTCGGCCTTATCTTGAAGATACCGAGGATCAGAGGTAGGCAATGAGCAAGACCACCGTCACCGTGTTTCTCTGCAAGGGCAAGGACTGCACCAAGGCCTGGCACAAGGTCTGCAACGAGTCGCCCAAGAAGTTCCTCAAGGAACACCTCAAGTCGTCCGGCATGCCCTACAAGCTCAAGGTGGTCGAGACGAGCTGCATGGATGCGTGCAAGCAGGCGGCCAATGTCTGCTTCGTGTGCGGCGACTGCGCCGACTGCGCTCGTGAAATCAAGTCGCCCGACGACGCCGACCGCATCCTCATCCACCTGCGTTCCTGCGTGGAATCGGTGTCGCTGTTCAGCGATGTGCTGAACCGGCTGGAACACCAGTGAGCTGCTAGGCGAATGCCTGCTGCAAGTCTGCTTGCAGGTCGGCCACGTCCTCGATGCCGACGCTGAGGCGGACCAGGCCGTCGTCAATGCCGCGGGCCTGGCGAATCTCCGCCGGGATGCTCGCGTGGGTCATGGTCGCCGGATGGCCGATGAGCGATTCCACGCCACCCAGACTCTCGGCCAGGCTGAAGAGCTTGGTGCGCGTGAGCACCTCGAGGGCCGCTTCCTTGCCCCCCTTCAGGCTCATGCTCATCATGCCGCCAAAGCTGCGCATCTGCTTCTTCGCCAGCTCGTGCCCCGGATGCTCGGGCAAGCCTGGATAGTACACCTTGCGCACCGCCGGCTGCTTGACCAGGAACTGCGCGAGTTCCATGGCGTTGCTGCAATGACGGTCCATGCGCACGCCGAGCGTCTTGATGCCGCGCAACACGAGCCACGAATCGAACGGCCCGGGCACGCCGCCGGCCGCGTTTTGATAGAAAGCAATGGGTTCGAGCAGCTTGCGCGAGCCAATCACCGCGCCGCCCACCACGTCGGAGTGGCCCCCCAGGTACTTGGTCGTGCTATGCACGACGAGGTCGGCCCCCAGCTTGATGGGTTGCTGCAGGTAGGGCGAAGCAAACGTGTTGTCGACGGCCAGAATCGCTCCGGCCTTGTGGGCCAGCTCCGCAACGGCCGCAATGTCCATCACTTGCAAGAGAGGATTGGTCGGCGTCTCCAGCCAGACGAGCTTCGTTTTCGCGGTGATCAGCTTCTGGAAACCGGCGGGCTGCGGATCTTCGGTGTAGTGCGTGACCAGCCCCCACGGGCGGAAGACCTTCTCCATCAGGCGAAACGTGCCGCCGTACAGATCGGCGGCCGCAACCACTTCGTCACCCGGCTTCAACACCGACAGCACCGCGGTGGTGGCCGCCAGTCCGGACGCGAAGGCGAGCCCGCGTTCCGCCTCCTCGAGCGCGGCCAGGCATGTTTCGAGCGCTTGCCGCGTCGGATTGCCGGAGCGGGAATATTCGAAGCCCTTGTGTTTGCCGGGGGCTTCTTGCGTGTAGGTGGAAGTGGCATA
>JBFWSD010001279.1:0-2662 GCA_050248575.1 Gemmataceae bacterium | reverse complement strand
ACGCAGAGTGCCGGGGAGAACCACAGCCTGGCAGAAAGTGTCCTGCACTCCATGGCGGGTAGTTGCGACAACCTCGTCTGTTCCGCGGGCAACCATCCCTAAAGGGATGGCAAGTACGTGGAGACTTCGAAGTCAATCTCGAGGGTGGGAGCAGGTGTTGCGCATCAACATGACAGCCCCGTTCCAACCTCGTTGCCGGAGCCGCCAGCGGCATCGGCCTCGCCATTGCCCGACAGCTCGCTGATGCCGGGTACCGCGTCTTGATGGCAGAGCGACAAGACGGTCCACGAACTCGCTGCGAAGCTACCTGCGACCGAAAAGCCTCATCTGGCAATCACGGTTGACCTCGACAAGGAGGAAGAAGTCTTGAAGCTGGCACAAGTCGGGACGCAGGATTTCGGTGGCTGCGACAGCCTCGTCGAAAACGCCGGGACTCACACCAAGACGCAGGGAGGACGCTTCCCTATCGAAGAAGTGATCGACGCTGACTGGGAACGAGTCCGTCGCGTCAACGTCGCCGTACCCTTCGTTCGACATGATCCCGGTTTATCTCGCGCCGAGAGCGTCGCGCCGATAGCCTCGACCTCACCCGCTCGCGGCCAGCGCCGCAATCCTGAGCGGTCTGCAGGCTAGACGCGGCACATTCACCGTCACCGACTCCCATAACCCGCACCAAGCCTAAACATGACCTATCTAAGCGAGTCCCAGATCCAGCCCCTTCTTTCAATGCAGGAGGCGATTGCCCAGGTCGAGCGCGCCTTTCTCGCGCGCGCCAGCCATAGAGCTTTCGATATTCCGCGCAACCGCACGAGGATGCCCGGTGCAGCGCTTCATATCCTGCAGGGTGGCTCCCTGGAGCTGAATCTGGTCGGATTCAAGGCGTACTACGTGCTGCCAACGGGCAAGACTTCGGTGATCCAGCTCATCAACCGTGACACTGGGTCACTCGAAGTGATCATGGAAGCGCACTGGATAGGACAGATGCGCACCGGAGCAGCGACCGCAGTTGCAGCATCGCATCTTGCGAAGAAGGATGCGGCAGTGGTTGGCATGTTTGGATCTGGTCGACAGGCCGTTACGCAGCTGGAGGCTGTATGCCTTGTGAGAAAGATCCGGGAAGTCAAGGTCTTCAGCAGAAACCCGGAGAGGCTCCGGGCGTTCTGTGAAACCATGTCGCGCCAGCTTGGCCTTGAAGTGCGGCCGGCCTCCGATCCGCACGATGCGGTCGCCGGCTCCGACATCCTGATCACCATTACACGGGGCACTGGCCCGGTGTTTGATGGCGCGTGGCTTGAGCCGGGGCAATTCATCGCAGCCGCAGGGGTGAATGCCATCGACAAGCGCGAGCTGGATCAGAACACCGTTCTGCGCTCCGACCTCGTTGTCGTCGACTCCCGCGAAGTGGCAAAAGGCGAAAGCGGCGATCTGCTCCCCGCCGTCGAGAGCGGGCACCTCTACTGGGAAAACCTCACGGATCTGGGTGAGGTTGTTGCAGGTCACCGCCCCGGCCGCACATCAGCCAGGCAATGCGTCCTGTTCGAATCCCACGGGATGGCATTGCAGGACATCTACTGCGCGGCTCACATCCTGGCCAAAGCCAGGGCGGGCAATATCGGCTTTCCGTTCCCTCCAGCCGAAGGCATCAATCCATGATCCGCGCCGGAATCTTCATACATCCAGATATGCGTGTAGCTCTCGAGTGGCCCCACCTCGGTCGTCCCATGGAGGAAGGTCTGGATAACACGCCGCCGAGCATGCCAAGAGGGAACTGACTTCGCATGACAAACGGCAAGGCCTGCTCGCGTCGGTTTCGTCGGCACTTTCGGCGTGTTTCGGAGCCTCATCGGCCGCATCGTGAGTGTCACCACGAGCCTGGACTCGATGCTCAACGCGGGCACCGGTCCGTACGGACCGTCCAAGGCGGCGCTCGAGGCCTACACAGCGGTACTCGGCAACGAGCTCGCGGGCAGTGGCACCACCGTCAACGTGCTCATACCAGGTGGCGTGGTTGATACCGCCATGATCCCGCCACTCAAAGGCGTCGAACGCGGAGCCCTGCTGCCCCCCAACGTGATGGTGCAGCCTCTGCTATGGCTGCTGTCGCGCGAGGCCGACGGCCTGAACTGCCAGCGCCTGCGTGCCAGTCACTGGGACGCCAGCCGCCCCCCCCATGAAGCGCTGGCCGCCGCCGCCGCCCCCATCGCATGGAGCGCAATCGCCGCCGGCCAGCGTAGAGACCTCGCGCGAAGCTGACAGCCCTGCCTGAACGCGTTCAAGTATTTTCCGGCACTTGACCTCGTTCGAGGTTCGCTCAGTCCCACAGCGTCAAGCGCAAGCTCAGCTTGCTACAACTCGCCGACGAACTCGGCAACGTCGCCTATGCCTGCAAGATCATGGGCTTCCATCGCGATACCTTCTAGGAGGTGCGCCGCGCGTTCCGGACGTGGGGCGTGGCCGCCTTGGTGGAGGCCAAGATCGACTGCGTCACTTCGTGGCGCTCCAGCGGGTGGCGAAGCGCAGGCTGGTGCTTTCGTCGGGAAGCCGCGCCACGGGTGCGTCCAGGTGGGCGAACTCGCGGTACAGCGGGATGTCGTGCAAGGCCTCTTCCATCGCCGGGTCGCTCAGGCCGAACCATTGCTGCATGAAGTGGATGCGCAGCACG
>JBFWSD010001278.1:0-2667 GCA_050248575.1 Gemmataceae bacterium | reverse complement strand
CACACTGCGAGCGGCCGCGACGGTTTCCTGCCCTGGCTGCTGGTGGCCGCAGCCGCCCCCCGGCATCAGGTCTACGCGCACGAGTTTGGCTGGTTCAAGGAAGGAGACCCCACCTGGCATCGCTTGCAGGCCGTCTATGGCTTTCGCGATGCGGGCGACCGTCTTTCCTTCACGCATGGCAAGGGTGACGTGAGTAAGCGGCCCCCGGAAGGAACGCACTGCACGCACATCGGCGCCCTGCACCGCGTGATGATGCACGATGCGTTTCGCAACTGGTTCCAGATCGACATGTCGGCCGACAAGGAATACAGCCAGCGACTCGAAAGCGACAAGCTGCGCTGCTGGATCGACCAGGCGAAGAGCGAGCTGAAGCCGCGCACACTGATGAGCCTGATGAACGAGGTCGCCGCGGAACGGCTGGCCGCGGCCCGCAAGGAACGTGCGGGCAAGCCGCCCGCCGAACAGCGCCGACTTTTGCAAGCACAATGGGCCAAAGTGCTGGGCAACGTGGAGCCGGCGGCGAAGCGGCAAGTAAAAGAAGTGTCGAGCGAAAAGCTGCCCGGCGCCCATGTGAAGCGATTCTTGCTCACGCTCGAGCCGGGAGTTCAGGTGCCCGTCGTCTTGCTGCTGCCCGCCAAGAAGAGTGCCAATCCGCCCGTGGTGGTCATGGTCGGCCAGGAGGGCAAGTCTGCCCTCTTGAAAGCACGCGCGGCAGAGATCGTAGAACTGCTCGACAATAGCGTGGCGGTTTGCCTGCCCGATGTGCGCGGCACGGGCGAAACCGGGCTGGGCAAGAGCCGCGATTATCGCAGCCTCGCCACTGCCCTTTCGTCGAGTCAACTCATGCTGGACGAGCCCCTCGTCGCCGGGCAATTGCGCGACCTGCGCGGCGTGCTGGCCTGGCTGCGTTCGCGGCCCGATGTCGACGGCAAGAACATCTCTCTCTGGGGCGATTCGCTGGCCAGGGTCAACGCGGCCGATACCAACTTCAAGATCCCGCACGACGGCGACGCGGTGATGCCGCCCGCCTCTGAGCCGCTGGGCGGCTTGCTGGCGCTGCTGGGCAGCCTTTACGACGTCCAGGTACGGGCCGTGTACATTCGCGGCGGGCTGGCCGAGTTCCGCAGCGTGCTCGATAGCCACCTGGTGCTGATCCCGCACGACGTGGTGGTGCCCGGCTTGTTGAAGACGGGGGACCTGTCGGACGTGGCGGCCGCCCTCGCGCCGCGACCCGTTCGCCTCGACGGGCTGGTCGATGGCTTGAATCGCCGCCTTTCAGCGGATACCGTCAAGAAGATCTACGGCGAGCGCGCGGGCTTGACCGTGCAGGCCGATCCGGAGTCTCCCGTGAAGTGGCTGATCGCCACGACCGGCGCAGGGCGTTAAGCAGAGCACGATGGCAAGACACTTCCAAAGAGGATCGTTCGCTGCGCGGCGTCGCGGGGCAGGGGGCTTGCGCCTTCTGCTGGCCATGTTTGCCGCGCTCGTGGGATTGATGTTTCCGGTTCAAGCGCAGGCAGCGCCGCCCGTCGATCTGCTCCTTCTCAACGGCAAGATCTGGACGGGCAACCCGCAACAGCCCGAGGCCGAGGGCATCGCCATTCAAGGTGACCGGATCCTGGCGGTCGGCAAGAGCGATGACCTTCGTGGCCTGGCCACTGAACAAACCAGGGTCATCGACCTGGCGGGCCGCCGCGTCGTTCCTGGCTTCATCGACAGTCACGTGCATCTGCTGGGCTCTGGACAGCGCCTCGCACAGGTGGCCCTCAAGGACGCCAGAGACGAGGCCGAGTTCGGCAAGCGGCTGCGCGCTTTCGACAAGAAGCTGCCACGCGACCGCTGGCTGCTGGGCGGCGACTGGGATCATGATCGCACCCTGAAGGGCAATCTGCCCGACGCGGCCCTGCTCGATAAGTACGTGCCCGACCGGCTGGTCTTGCTGCGCCGCTACGACGGCCACATGGCCCTGGTCAACACGCGTACGTTGAAGGCCGCCGGCATCACCGCCGACACGCCCGATCCGCCGGGCGGCGTGATCTATCGCCGGCCGGGCAGCAAGGAACCCACCGGGCTCTTGCGCGACAACGCCATGGGGCTGGTGACGAAGTTGATCCCTGCGCCGGACGAAAGTGAGATTGCCGAGTCGGTCCGCGCCGCGCTGGGCGAGGCCCGCCGCCTGGGTGTGACCAGCGTCGTCGACATGGACGGCAGTGGCAGCAAGGTCCGCCCGGCGCTCTTTCGCCACTATCAACAGCTGGCCCGTGCGGGCAGGCTCACGCTCCGCATCGATCTGCGCTGGCCGCTGGGCGACTGGCAGGAACTGGCCGATCTAGGCGTGCGCTATCCCTTCGGCGATGACTGGGTCACCATCGGCGGGCTGAAGGGGTTCGTGGATGGCTCGCTCGGCTCGAGCACGGCCCGGATGTTCGAGCCCTATCTCAATGAGAAAGAGAGCACCGGCATCTATGTGACCCCGCTCGAGAAGTTGCAGCGCGATATCGTGGCCGCTGACCGGGCCGGTCTCAACGTCGCAGTTCATGCCATCGGCGACCGGGCCAACGCCGAGCTCCTCGATATCTTCGCCGCGGCAGCGCGGGCCAATGGCCCGCGCGACCGGCGTTTCCGCATCGAGCACGCCCAGCATCTGCGGCCGCAAGACATCAAACG
>JBFWSD010001277.1:0-2670 GCA_050248575.1 Gemmataceae bacterium | reverse complement strand
CGGGGGCAAGGGCGCCCCGCCGGAGGACAACCACTAGATGCGCGGGCCGAATACCTCGCGCAGTCGCTTGCCCAGTACGCCGGCATCGTCGCAGTGGACGGCCGTCAGCACCTTCTCGTAGAAGCGCGGCACCGCCGACATGTGCGTGGGCTGCACATCCTTCAGGTTCTGTACCACCGTTTCCGCCGATTCCCCCAGCGCGATGGTGGCCCCTTCCACGAGGCTGCGATAGTGATCGACGGTGCGGCCGTAAATGTGACTGTAGGGCAGCCAGCTCAGCAACAGGTCCTCCGGCCCGAGTGGCTGCAGTTCATGCATGGCCTCTGCGTTGCTCAGCAAGTTGCCGTGCGTCAGCATCACCCCCTTGGGTACGCCGGTGGTGCCCGAAGTGTACATGATGGTGGCCAGGTCGTTCAGCGTGAGGTCATCGTGCCGCCGCTCGAGATCGCCTTGCACCGAAGCCAGGGCGCGTTGCCCGGTCAGCAGGAACTCGCCCCAGGAGCGAAGTCGAACTCCGGCGTTCGAAACGCGGGCAAGAGCATCCCCTTCAAACAGTACGACCGTCTCCAGCAGCGGCAGCTCGCTCGTCTTCTCGATGATCTTGGTGAGTTGCTCGAGGTTGGAGACGAAGGCCAGGCGAACCTCGGCATCTGCGAGCTGATAGGCAACCTGCGCAGCGGTCAATGGCGCGTGGGGCGGCACATTGACAGCGCCGGCGGTCAGAATCCCCATGTCGGCGATGAGCCATTCGAGCCGATTAGCCGCCAGCAAACCGACACGATCGCCCGGGCGGAGGCCCGCTTCCGCGAGGGCAGCCGCACAGCAGGTGGCCTGATGACCGTAGTCTGCCCAGGAGAGATCGTGAAAGAGCCCGTGACGCTTCCAGCGCAGGGCCGGACGTGGCCCGAGTCGTTGCGCTTGCCGCCGCAGGACCGCCCCGAGATGGCGTGCCGGCATGAGGACTCCTTCCTGCTTGGGGATTACCCAAGGTCTGCAAACGTCGTCAATAATCGGCCAAAACGAGAGGAGCTTGCATCCCCGCGATTCATGGTTCATTATTCATATAGGCGCCTATGTGCTGCAAGGGCAGGCTCGCGAACCAGCCCGGGCTGCCTCCTGTACTCGCGATCTCGCATCCTGATGAGCCGGCCTACCGGCAAGAAGGTTCCCGTGAACCCCTATTTCCTCGGCATCGTCGTCGTGGTGATAATGTTGAGCCTCTTCGTGGCCCGCACATCCCGGAGCCGACGCGAGGCGTTTCTGTACGGCACAGGTTGCGGTGTCTTGCTCGGCGGCGTGGCTGGTTTCCTGGTCGGCATGGTGACCGCGGAAGAGGCGTTGCCCGGGCAAGGCGTGCCTGGCTCCGCCATCGACTTGACCTGGAAAGCAGCGCTGTTCGGCGGGGTGGCCTCGTTATTGACCGCAGCCCTCGGCTGGAGCGGCAACAGGACCGCGAGTTCGCCCACTGCGAAGGACGGTTTGCGCCGCGTGCCGGCCTCGCGTTCGCGCGTGCTGCGCCGGCTCAAGGATCATATCAAGCAAGACCGCATCATCAATCCGCAGCTCTTTGCCTACCTCGACTTCGACCAGGTGGTGGCGCGGCGCGACCAGGTCGACTATCAGCGCGAGTGGCTGCGGGCCATGGCCGAGATCGCCGACTACAAGGCACAGACCGCCCTCGACGAACACGACATCGATCTGGTCAATCGCATCCGCGGCAGCGTGTACAAGAAGACGCTGGCGATCACCGATCATCTGCCTCTTTCCGATCGGATCGCGGAAGAACTGGGGCTGGTGGCCCTCGCGGTGCTGATCGATTATCGCGATGGCTGGGTATCGGCGCTGGGGCAGGCCTACTTCGAAGGCCGACTGCCCGAGCATCCGTTGACGCCGGTGGGCGGCGATCTGGCCGAGCTTGTTCCCGAAGCTCCCAGCGTGCCCAGCACCACGCCTGAAACCGCCTGACGTTGAATCCCGGCTCGAAGCCGGTGGGAGAACACCGTCATGGCCGACCACGATCTCGGCGCTCGTCGCGCCACCTTCCTGGGTTACTTGCTTGCCAGCGTGTCGGGCCTCATCATCTTTGCGGGCAGCGTGCTCGTGTGCGGCGGGATGGCGTTTGCCTTCGTGGGTATCGTGGTGGCCATGGGGCTGTTCGCGCTGGTGCATTACTTGCTCTGGGGACAAGCGCTCGACCGCGCCGTCGAGGGAGAGCGGGTGGCGGAAGAGTTTCGCCGCCTGGTGGAAGAGCAGGATGAAAAGGGGCCCGGGGAAGTGTTTGGACACGGGCGCTTCTGAATCCGAATATGGGGATTAGATAAGTTTTTTAATCGCTCAAGCGAGCCAAGGCAGCGTCCCTGGGGCTTTCCCGCTCCGGTAGAGACCTGAGCCCGTCCCCCTGAATCGGGTTCAAAACGGGCAGTATAGTTTGTTGAGGTAAATTATTCACGCTAAGCAAGGAAGTCTGCGCAGACGCAGAAAGCCCGGTCAAGCAAAGAGCTTACAGCAGCGGCGCGTGCATGATTCGCGTTGACACGCCTGGCAGGCGAGTTATAATCGCTACAGGTGGAAAGACTGGCAACTCTTTCCTTCTCGCTAAAGCATTCAAGGAACAGGAGAAGGGGCGACCCACCCACCTAGAGAAACACAACACGGCGCCGTGGCGATGGA
>JBFWSD010001276.1:0-2670 GCA_050248575.1 Gemmataceae bacterium | reverse complement strand
GCGCGTTGAGCACGCCGCGGCCCAGCGGGTTGTGCACCAGCCGCACGTTCGGCGCGGCGGGATGCATGTCCCCAATGGCCTTCAGCGTCGTGTCTTCGGGAAAATCGTAGACGATGAGGGTCTCGTGCGGTTCCGCGAGGGCCGCTTCCAGGTCGGTCAAATAGGGCCCGATGTTCTCGGCCTCGTTGAACACCGGCACCACGATGGAGATGCACGGTGCGGCAGCCTCGCTCATGACTCCTCATCCGTCGCCAGGTCGATCTTGCAGGTGGCGTCGTCAAAGCAGCCCGCACGATAGCTGTCGAGATCGACGAAGGCAAACGTCAACTCGCCCAGCTGAATGCGGTCGCCGGAATGAAGACGCACCGGTTCGCGGACGCGCCAGCCATTCACGAAGGTGCCGTTGTGCGACGCCGTGTCGTGCAGGTCACAGCCGCCACGGCTGTGCACCACCATCACCACATGGTGACGTGAAATCGACGGATGGACAAGCACGATGTCGGAACGATGATGGCGGCCGATCGAGTTGAGGCCCAGGCGCAAGCGGCGGGCCTGGCCGGAGTGTGGATCGTGCAACAGAAACTGGGTGAGGGAGCCGAGGGACTGGGTGAAGGTCCATTCGAAGCGCTGGCCGCAGCAGCGAACGCGTCTTGCCGCCCAGGTAATCCAGCCCGCGGTCTCGCACAGCCCCTGGCGGGCACGGCGGAACAGCTCGCGCCGTGCGGGCAGATGAAAATGAACGCTGTTCATCCAATCCATGCGCGTGCCTCGTGCCGGCATGGGTGCGCTAGCAGTGTAGGACATTTCCGCCCGCGCGGGGGAGAGAAATCAGATGTTGCCGTAATCCACCTGCTGCTTGATCCAGGGGATGACGATGTCAAGCATCTGGTCGAGGCTGGTGGCGGCCCGGAAACCGAGCACGCGTTCGGCCTTGGCGACGTCCGGCACGCGCTTCTGCACGTCGTAGCGATAGGGCTCATCGCTCACGTGGCGGAACGGCGTGTCAGGCCGCAGCTTCTGCCAGATCTTCTCGGCCAGTTCCAGCACCGAGGTCGATTCCGCGGTGCTGATGTTGAACTCGTCGTTGGTGGCTTCCGGCTTTTCCACGCACAGGCGGATGCCGCGGGCCAGGTCGGCCCCGTAGGTGTAGTGCCGCACCTGGTGGCCGTCGCCAAGAATGTGCAGGGGATCTTGCCCTTTCAGGACTTTCTGGACCAGGTCGGGCACGACGTGCGACATGGCCAGGTTGACATTGCCCGACTTGATCTCTTTCTCGCACAGGGCCCGCCGCTCCCCCACGCCCACGCAGTTGAACGGGCGAATGATCGTGTAGGGCAGCTTGTATTGCTCGTACGCCCCCTGCGCGTAGTACTCGGTAGCCAGCTTCTGAAAGCCATACGTGGAGGTCGGCGGCGGGCAACGCCGCTGCTCTCCTTCGGCGGTGGGCCAGGTCTCGGTATTCTCGAACACCATCGACGAGCTGATCACGTTGATCTTCTTGAGGCTGCCCGTCTTGAAGGCGGCGATGGCCGCATCGAAGGTGGCCGCCGTGATGCGCTCGTTCTCAGCCAGCAGGTCGTAGGCGAACTCGTGAAAGTAGCTGATGCCGCCGATGCGGGCCGCACCGGCCACCACCTGGTCCACTTCCGCCATCAGCGAACGCAGGAGCTGATCGTCCTTGGCGTCACCTTGCACGAAGCGATAGCGAGGATTGGCGAGCGAGCTTTGCTGGAGCGGGCCGTACTTGGAGAAGTTGTCGAGGCCAATGACCTGGTGGCCCGCCTCGAGCAACTCTTCGACAAGATAGCCGCCAATGAACCCGGCCGACCCGGTAACGAGAATTCTCATGCCACGGTTCCGCGCTTCAGAACGAGGAGACGGAATTCGACACCCAGTGGTTATATGAGCCCGCGGGTGAAGTTCCGCACAACGTGAGGGTCAGCCCTGTTCGGACTGGCGGCGGCGGAGCCAATCGTTCACTTCCTGGTTGAGGCCGTTGGCCTCGTCCTGGGTCATTCCCTGATCGAAGGCCAGCCGCGAGCCGCGGTTGAGTTGATTGAGGACGAAGACCGCCCCGACCACCAGGGCCAGGCCAGTCCCTCCGACCAGTCCCAGGATTTGCATATCCTGTACGAACTTTTCGCGTTTCTTCTGGAGAGCAACTGCCTCCTCAGGAGTGCAGGTGCGTCAGCCCGCCGAAGCGGCGGCCGGCGACCACAACAGCCCGAACAGGCAAATCCCCGCGAACAACAGGCCTCTGCGCATCCATCAACCCTCGCTGAAGACTAGCTCATGGGAGAGAGAAGGCAAGTCTCACCAGGGTATTCGTCGCGTCAGCACGAATATTGGCGGCGGGACACGCGAGGTCAATCGGGCGAAACGATCTCGCCCCCCTGGATGGAGGCGAGGGCTCGATAGGTGGCGAGCGGAATATTCTGCGCGATGAAGCGCACCGAACCATCGGCGTTGGCGAACTGGAGCCCGCCGGGATGTCGGCTGCGGAAGGAAAACGTGTTGTTCCAGGCCCCGTTCTCGCCGTTGGCCTTGCCGTACTTGGCATCGAGGTTCGTGTTCGGTGGGATGGCGCACGTGCCGGTGGCCAGGTTGCCGTGCATCCAGGCGCACCAGCCGTTGAACTCAGGCACGTCCTCGCCGAGCATGAACGTGTTG
>JBFWSD010001275.1:0-2672 GCA_050248575.1 Gemmataceae bacterium | reverse complement strand
CGACAACTCCGGCGACACCGAGTCGGAACAGACTGCGGATGAAGGGGACAAGAGCAAGCAGCCCGCGCCGCCCGCCGAGACGGACTGGGTGGCCGAGTTGAACAAGCAAGACCTGGAATCGCGCTACCGGGCCGCCGTGGAACTGAAAGAGCACGACGACGCGGGCGGTGTCGATGCTCTCAACGCCTACCTGCGCATCCTCCAGGATCGCTCCAACGACGAGCGTTCCAAGGAACTGCGCGACATGGCCCTCCTGGCGATCCCGAAGATCGCCCCCCTGTTGAAGGAGGGGGAGGAGAGCGCGGTCGTCGCCACCCTCACGCAGACCGCCGGCGATCCTGATGACAAGCTGAGATTGCGGGCCATCGACACGCTCTCCAGTCTCGGCCCGGCGGCCATGCCCGCCTTCATCAACCTCATCAAGCAGAAGGACAACAAGATCAATCGCTTGAAGGCCGCCGAGGCCATGGGGGCGATGGCCAGCAAACTGACCGGCCACGTCGACGAGATGAAGCGGGCACTGCCCTTGTGCGATCGCGACGCCAAGGTGCTCCTCTCCAGCGTCATCGTGAAAGCCAAGCCAGCGACGCCCGAGGTGTTGCCCCACCTGTTGCAAGGGCTGGGCACCAGCGACGAGCTGATCCGACTTTCCGCCATCCAGGCGATGGACGATATGGGCCCGGCCGCCAAGGAAGCCGCCAACGCCCTTTACGACGTCGCCATGAACGACCCGATCGTGAACGTCCGCAATGCCGCCAACCGCGTTTACACCAAGCTTCGGCCCCTCCAGTCCAAGAAGCCGAACGGCAAGGACAAGCAGTAGGCTACCTACCGGGCAAGTTTTTGGATTTCCTGCAACCCTGACGATTATTCCTGGGTATCAACTCTCGAGGGACACTGCGCCCGCACTCCTACCTGGGGGATCGACATGCGGATCCAGCCACGCCGCGGCTTCACGCTGGTGGAATTGCTGGTAGTGATTGCCATTATCGGGGTTTTGATCGGGCTGCTTCTGCCCGCGGTCCAGAGTGTGCGCAAGACCGCGCAGCGGACACGCTGCGCGTCGAATCTCAAGCAGCTCGGGCTGGCCTTCCACATGTACACCGACACCAACAAGGTCTATCCCGATGCGGCCATGATGCCCAGCATCATGAAGACCATGCCGAGCGTGCCCGCACTGCTGGGGCCGTATGTCGAGCAGAACATGCAGGTGTTTCACTGCCCGGAAGACACGGGCCAGATGCTCTACGAAGACGGCAGCAAGGTTCCCAACTTCTTCGAGACCGAAGGGCTCAGCTACGAATACCCGCAGCTGATCTTGGCGGGCAAGACCCTGGTGGAGGTGGAAGAACGCGTGCGCGCGGGCAGCCATCTCATCTGGCTCCTCTACGACTTCCATACCTTCCATGGCGATAAAGGTAGTGAACGATCGCGCAATTATTTGTATGCTGACGGCCACGTGAACTGAGAGTTCTTGCCGGGAGGTGGCCATGAAGAAGATCAACAAACGCATCGTGCTCGTTGCCTGTGGCGTGCTCCTGACCATCGCCGGCGGGGTCTGGGCCGTGCTCGAATTGCAGCAAGAGGCTCAGGCAGACAAGGTCCGTGCCATGCGCGCCGACCTGAACAGCGACACAGCCCGTGAGAGCATGACTGGCGAGGAGCGTCGCGAGGCGTGGCAAGAAGTTCGCAACGAGTTGGATCAGCTCGACGAGGCGCGCCGCCGCGAACTCTATACCGAGTGGCGCGAGCAAGAGATGGAAGAGGAAGAGGCAGAGATGGATGCCTTCTTTGCCTTGCCCGCCGACCAGCGGCTTCAACATCTGGATGCCGAGATTGCCCGTCAAGAAGAGCGCTTTCGAGAACGAGAAGCCCGCCGGGCCGAGCGCGAACGCGAACTGGAACGTCAGCAGCAGGCAGCTAACGGCGGCGGGCAGCCCGCGCAAGCTGCGTCGAACAGCAACAACAACGGTTCACGGCGTCGCAGCCGCACGGCCGACGAGCGCGTCGAGCGGCGCAAGCAACGCTATGACCGCAGCACGCCCGAGTATCGGGCCAAACGCATCGAGTATCGCCGCGCCCTCGCGGATCGGCGCGAAGCGCTGGGCTTGCCGCGCGAACGCGATCGGCGGCGTTGACAGATCAAGTTTCCTGACCTTCGCCCTGGGGATGGCCGAACATGACGCGTCGCAGAATGATCCTGGCCGTGGCCTTGTTGCTGCTCTTGATCGGCGGTGCGGGCGCCTGGTATTTCCGGCCCAATCCCGACGTGGCCCGCGTCAAGGCGCTGGGCAACGAACTCATCGAAAAGGCCAAGGAGTCGCTGGCCAAGGGGGAAATGCCATTCGACCGCAACAATCCCAACGCCAAAGAACTGAAAGAGGCGATGGATAAGTTGAGCCCCGAGGAACGCCGCGAAGTTGGTATGGAGATGGGGCTCAACTTCATGAGCTCGATGGCCAACATGATCGTGGCAGCCCCCGAGCCGCTACGGAACTTTGTGCTCGACAAGGCCATCGATCAGATGGAGAACGAACGGCAACGCCGCGAGGAACGGCGCGCCGAGGCCGAGCAACGCCGCGCCGCAGCGGAGGCCGAGGGCCGCGACCCCAGCCCGGGCGATGAGGGCCAGCGTTCCTTTGGCGATGAACAGCGTCGCGAACGCCGTCGCA
>JBFWSD010001274.1:0-2676 GCA_050248575.1 Gemmataceae bacterium | reverse complement strand
GTCTGCCTTCTTCTTGTAGACCGGATCGAGATAAAGGGAAGCACTAAGGGAGTTTACTGTCGAATTCTTGTATTCTTTGATGGCGAGGTCGTATTCGCCATTCTTTTCGAACTCCTTGCCGCGCCGGATGTGTTCCTGGCCGATGATGAACCGGAGCAAGGGCGTCACAGTACTCAGGCAGACGCGGCGATCCCTGTCGTGGCCAAAGTAGGCCCGAACGACCAGGTCGTTGTTCAACTTGGCTTCTTTCCCAAAGGGCAATTCCAACGTCGCTCGTGACGCATCGGCGGGAATGGTGATCGGCTCCTGCTCCTTTCCGTCGATGGTAAACACGATAGTGACTGAACTCACAGCGGGCCGATTCAATTCCACCGCGAATTCATGGTCCTGGCCATCGATGTGTGTGCATTGCAGGTCGAATCTAAGTTCTCCCTGGTGTTCGATATCGCGAAGGAGGCGTTCCGTGCTGGCGTCTCGCGGCAAGCGCAAACGTCGCACCGATTCGATGACGACCTTCTTGTATCCCTGCAAACTGCTGGCGCGGATCGAATTGAACACTTGCCAGCCAGTGATGATGCGACCAAAGACGCACCAGCCCACGCCGTCCTTTGCCGTCCCCCTGTCGTTCTGTGGGTTCTCGTTGAGGTTGAAGAAGAACTGCGCGGAAACGAAGTTGGCATCCGTCGTCCGCACCAAGGCGATGGTGCCCGCTTGGTGCGACAGCCCGTTGCCGGACTCGTTCGGAGTTACTGGCCACCTCGGTTTTGTGCTGCGCTTGTCTTCTCCCGCCATGACATACCCGTCCGACTTGGTCAAGCTTGTCCCGTCGTAGTGCCCCGCCTCCGCGTAGTCGAGAAAGTTGCTCACCGTCTGCGGCGCCTTGTCGGCGAATAGAAGCAGCGTGATGTCCCCGACATTCGTCTGCATGACGACAATTGGCGTGACGTCGTAGGGCGAAAGCGAGATTCGCAAGTCGATCGTTTTTTCAGCTATCGGGTTGCCCAGGAGGCTGGCCTGCGCCATGCCCTCACCCAACAGGCGGTAGGCGGCAACCTTGATTTCCTTGGTCCCCGCCAAAGCGCTGGCTGACAACTCTAGCTTCAAGGAGACACGGGCCTGGCCCTTCGCCACCGCCACGGGGCTCGCCGTCGCTCCGGCGGGTAGGTGGGTCAGGGCAAGCACCAATGGCTCAGGCGCCGCGGGCTTCAGTTCAACCTCGATCTGTTCCGTCTCACCCGTGTTGAATTGCCACGCGTTGACGGTGGACAGCTCAATGGGAGCGACCGGGTGGTATTCATTGACGAGGATCTTGAATTCCTTTTGGACAACCAGCTCATCCAGGCTGGCTTTCAGCCGGGCAGAATGCGCTCCCAGGTGCGCGTTCAAGTTTGGGGTGAGCTGTATGCTGCCATCCTTGTCCTCTGCTGCGATCTGGGCCGGCTTGACCAGGATGGTGGATGGCAATCCTTCGACGGTGACCTCGACGGGCCCCTTGCAATTGCGACGCTGCAGCTCGAAGTGAATCGAGGTGGACAATCCGCGCCTGAGCTCTCGATTACCTGGCAGCACATCGAGATCCAGCGCGGGTGGCTCCGGCACCGAGCCGGGCACTGGTGCGGGTTCCTTTTTGACTGGCTCACGCACCGGGTCCAGCGCACGCAAAGGAGGCACTTCCATCTTGGCCCGTGTGCCATCCTGCTGGGCGACTTCTTGCTGCTCGCCTTCTTGGTCAATGGCGGGGCCTGGCAGCCCCAGTCGTTCGCCGAAGAGGAGCCAGCCAATCGCAAGCAGCAACACACCGAGGCTCGAACAGCGCGAATGTCCGGAAACGGCGTGGCTGCCTCAAGGTGGCGGCCACGGCCGCAGCACCTGGGGCGACATCGCCTTGCGGCGGCGCCTCGGGCCGCCCCATCTCGGGTGCCAGCGTCGAGTAGATCGGCGGCGGGGCCGCGGGGGGCTCAGTGACGGGTGAAATGGACGCCGTGGTTGACGGCACCGGCGTGGGACTTGCCCCCCGCTCGAGGTGGATCACGAAGTCGCGACAAGTGGGCCAGCGATCTTCTGGCTTCTTGGCGAGCGCCCGGGCCACCACGGGTCGATCCTCTTCAGGCAACATCTTCAGGTGAGGCGCGCGAGTGACGTGTCCAGCCATCACCTCCAGGGGGGAGCCCTCGAATGGCAAGCGGCCCGCCGCGAGCTGGCAGTAAGTCACCGCCAGCGAATACTGGTCGGACCAGCGCGTGGCTTGCCCGGAGAAGAACTCCGGCGCCGCGTAGGCCGGCGTCATGGTCGAGCTGGCCGTGGTCACGGTGCTGTACAGCACCTTGGCCAGCCCGAAATCGGCGACCTTGACGGTCCCGCCCACGAGCAGCAGGTTCTGCGGCTTGATGTCTTTGTGCTGGATACCAACCTGCTCGCCCCCGGGCAGGCGCTGATTGCTGTTGAGGAAGTCAATGCCCTTGGCGGCCTCGCGCATGTACTCGAGAAGCTCGTCGCGTGGGATGCCGGGCAGGTGGCTCTGGCTCGCCTCTTTCCAGCGGTCGAGCAGCTGTGGGTGACCAAGATAATCGACGCAAAATCGGCCGATCCTGCGCAACTTCACTGATGCTTGCAAAAAAAAGCCCCTCGGAGAGCCTGATCGGTTGATCGAGGTTCCCGAGGGGTGTACTCCGGAAT
>JBFWSD010001273.1:0-2680 GCA_050248575.1 Gemmataceae bacterium | reverse complement strand
TGAATCTGACCGGCACGGGAGCAAGGGCGGTCACCGTTACCGGCAATCGTGCCTCGAGGCCGGCAGCCTTGATGACGACTTCGGCTTTGCCTTCTTGCAGTGGTTCGACACAGCCATCGCGGAGTCGGGCGACAACACCCTGCACTGAAGAATTCGCCGCGCGCGTAAGGTCACCGAAAGAACCATCCGCCCCCTTGCCGCGCACCACGAAATGGCGCACGTCGCGCGGTCCATGTAGAGTGAGCGCTGACGGCTCCACTTTCAGTTCTATGATCTTGAGACTCGCTGGCGCGCTTTCTTGACCAGGCAGGTTTCCGGGGCGGGCTAAGATCAGCGCCACCAATCCGATCATGCACCGATTCCAAACCATGTTCGGACTCCGATCTGGCAGCGACCATCCAGCGTACGGGCTCGCTTCGCTTCCGTCAATCAAAACGTGGGGATAATGATCGTCTGATTCACGTCACCATCGGCAAATGAACTTGAGAGTCGCCCTTTCTTCTCGCTCGAGTTTCTTGACGGTGGCAGCCTCGCCGGTCAGCTGCGCGGCGTCTTGCAAGTGCCCCTCAAGACTGCCGAGCTCTCGATCAAGCTGGCCGATGCCGTGCAGGCCGCCCACGAGCGCGGCATCATCCACCGCGATCTCAAGCCCGCCAACATCCTCCTCAGTGCGACGGGCGAACCCAAGATCACCGACTTCGGCCTCGCCAAGAACCTCGAAGACGACCTCAGCCAGACCCGCAGCGGGCAGATCATGGGTACGCCCACTTACATGGCGCCCGAACAGGCCCGCGGCGAAATCGCCAAGATTGGACCGGGCAGCGATGTTTACTCCCTTGGCGCCATCCTCTTCGAACTGCTGACGGGCCGCACTCCTTTCGTCGGCTCCACGCTGGTCGAGCTGCTCGACCAGGTACGCAACGATGATCCGCCCAGGCTGCGGCGTTTTCAGCCCAGGCTGCCCGTCGACCTGGAGACGATCTGTCTGAAGTGCCTCGAAAAGGCGCCGGAGAAACGCTACGGCACGGCGCGCGATCTGGCCGACGATCTGCGCCGATTCGTGGCCGGCGAACCTGTGCGCGCCCGGCGCACGCCGCTTGTAGAACGTGGCATCAAGTATGTGCGCCGCCGCCCGGCGCTGGCAGGTTTCTGGATGGCAGTGCTGGTGGCCGTTTTGGTCGGCGGCGGCTGGGCCGTGCAACACTTCTTGCGCCAGTCTTATCAGACCCAGTTGAAGCTGGATGCCACCCAGCTCTTATTCGAGATCCAGACCGAGATTGGCAACCAGTCGAAGAAACCATGGGCCGCCGCGGACTGGGACAGGGCCGCTTCCATGGTTGAACGCGTTCAGGGCATGATTCGCAGTGAACCGGCGCTGGAGAGCCTGGCCGCCTCGGCCACAGATTTGCAATTCGCCGTGGCACGTGCCCAGGAAGACCAGCGAACTCATCAGAAGAAGCAAGAGGCCGCGCAGGCGAAGTTTGCCCGCTTCCAGAGGGGGCTCAACGACGCCATGCTCAACCAGATGAGCAACGTCGGGCTCAAGCAACAGGCCAATCTGATGACCGTGCGCGCGGTCGTGCCCAGGGCGCTGGCAGAGTTTGGCGTTTCGCTTGACGACGACAAGTTGCCGGACAGCTCCAGCCCTTACCTCGATGACAAGCAACGAGCGAGCCTGGTGCCGAGTTGTTACGAGATGCTGCTGGCCTGGGCAGGCGCCGTGGCCCAGCCCCTCAACCAGAACAAGGAAGAGCCGCAGACGCAGGCGCGAAAGGCACTGGCGATTCTCGACCGGGCCGCCAAGCTGGGCCTCGACACCAAAGCCTATCACATGCGGCGGGGCAGCTACCTGCTGGTGCTCGGCGACCAGGAGGGAGCGAAGAAGGAGTTGGCCATCTCGCAAAAGATGGAGCCGACCATGGCCAGCGACTATTACCTGGTCGGCATCGAGATGTACCAGTCGGGGCCGGTCCTCAAGGAGCCGATGCGCACACAGGTGCTGCGGCAGGCCATTGAACACCTGCAAAAAGCAGTCGACTTGCAGCCCGAGCATTACTGGGCAAACTACACTCTCGGCCAGATCTATATTCACTCATCGCGCTGGGATGCCGCGGTGGCGCGGCTCACGGCATGCATTCAGAAGAACCCGAATTTCCCGTGGCCCTATCCACTGCGTGCGCATGCCCATGGCATGCTGGGCGAATATCAACTGGCTGAAGAGGACTTTGCCCAGGCCGAGAAGAACCTCGACGACGAGGAAATCCTGTACACCGTTCTGGTCAATCGCGGCTTCATGTACTTTCGCCAGGCGCAGGGGCTCGAGCGCGAACCCAGGAAAGCCCAGGTTGCCCGCGACCGGGCCGTGGCCCATTTCCGCCGGGCCATCGACTTGCGTCCCAAGCAGTTCAATGCGTACGCCAACATGGCCCAGCTCTATCAGCACGAAGGGAAGCTGAACGATGCCGCGGTCATGCTCAACCGGGCCATTGAATACCAGCCCGGCGTGGCGGCGCTCCATCGCACGCGCGGACGATTGCACCTGCGCCGCCGCGATTATTCCTCGGCGCTGGCTGATTTTCAGGCGGCCGTCCAGCACAGTCCGACGATCTCCTCGACGCTCCTGGCCGACGATCATTTGGAATGCGGCCGGGAGCTCTATCGCCTCCGCAAGTTTCCCGAA
>JBFWSD010001272.1:0-2683 GCA_050248575.1 Gemmataceae bacterium | reverse complement strand
TTGGGAGCGGGCACTAGCAGCTAGCAGCCCCCTTCGCGCCGGTCCGCATCATCGGCACAGTCCGCCCTGATTGCCCGGATTGTTCGTCACCGCTCCGGGCTGTCCGAACTCCCCTCCCATATCGCATCGTATAATTGAGGGGAAGGACACGGAGAGGAGGGAGCGCGCATGCAAACACCGGGTCTGGTGGAAACCCCGGCGGTGCTGCCCCCGGCCAAAGCGGTCGGGCTGCAGTTGTTCCTGGATGACACGCTCGCCTCGGCGCGTCGGCTGTGGATACGTGGCCGCATCATTGCCGACGATGACAGCTTCAAGCCCCCTGCCCCCACGCTGCGACGGCGACGCTGGTGGAGCCGTTCCCAGCCTGCGCCCGAAACTGCTCAATCTACCTTGCACATTGCCACGCGTGTCAGCGGGCTCGAGTTGAAGGCTGACGTGCCCGTACAAGCCGATGGCCGCTTCGATATCACTCATGAAGCCAGGTTGCCGACCGCGCGGCGCGGCTGGCGCGTCGCCCGCCATCGCATCGAGCTCAACGGTCAGAGCGTGGAACGCTGCAACGTCGTTCTGGGCCCGAGCGAAGATACGGAACGCGTGCGCGTGGTGGTCTTACCCCTCGCCTACACGCACACGCCGCACGGGCTGCAGCGGCTCGCCAATCCAGGCGCTGCCGACGCTGATCTCGAACGTTTCACGCAAACGTTGTCGGGACTCGATCCCTTGCCGGTCTTCTACGTGGCGATCTGCCCGCTCGAACTGTCGCCGGAAGAAACGGATGCCTATCACGCCGAACTGGCCCTGGCCCTGGCGTCATTGCGCTGGCCGGCGGGCAACATCATCCGCGTGGCCGCCTCCACCGAGGCCGCGCCGGCGGCGATCCTCTCCTCATTGGATCGTCTGCGCTGGCTGTTCGCGGGCTCGTGCGAACTCGAACTGGTTAACAGCGAACCGCGCCTGGCTGTCGCGCTGCCCCCGCTCGAAGAGCCTGCCGGGGATCGCGCTCGGTGTCACATCGTGTTGGCGGATTCGAGCAACGGCACGCACACGCCCGGTCTGTTGTTGACAACCCGACGCCGGGCCAGCCGATCCAACTTGCTGCCCCGCGGCCCGATCGTCTTCTGCCACGGCATGCTTGCCTTCAGCATGATCAAGATGCACCGGCCGGAAGACACGAACTCGTTCACCAATCTGCGCGAATTCCTGGCCGGACGCGGTTTCCGCGCCCTGTTCCCGCAGGTCGAGCCGACCGGCGGTGTGGCGGCCCGGGCTCAGCAGCTCAAAGAACAGATTCTGCGCTGGACCGATGAGCCCGTGAACATCATCGCGCACAGCATGGGCGGACTCGATGCCCGCCACCTGATCAGCCGGCTCGACATGGCCAGCCATGTCCGCTCACTGACCACGATCAGCACTCCGCATCGCGGCACCTACCTGGCCGACTGGTTCATGGTGAACTACCGCCAGCGCGTGCCGTTGCTCTTGGCCCTGGAAGCTCTCGGTGTGAATGTGGACGGCTTTCGCGATTGCACGCGCGAAGCCTGCCGCGCCTTCAACGAGGTCACCCCGGATCATCCCAGGGTCCGCTACTTCTCCTATGCGGGCGAGGTCACTTCTGCTCATCTGGCCCCGCCCTTGCGGCGGGCCTGGAGCTTGCTCACCCCGATCGAGGGCCCCAACGACGGCATGGTCTCGGTGACCTCGGCCCGCTGGGGCGAGTACCTGGGCACCGTCCGCGCCGATCACTTCGCTCAGACTCCCGACGCCGTTTTCCTGCGTGCCAACGAAGACTTCGACGCCCTCGGCTTCTACACCCGCGTGGTGGAAGACCTGGCTCGCCGGGGTTTCTGACCGCCCACCAGAAGAATTCAAATCCAAATCACTGCCCGGCATGGCAGAATCACAGACAGGACGACCTTCCCGTCCTGGCAGGCACTCTCCATCGTTCAAGAGGTGGCCATGTCCGTGATTTATCATCTGCGCGATCGGGGCGGCGAACTGGTTGCCGCCTGGCAAAAGTGGTTTGCCGACATCGAAGAGGTCAATCCCGCCACCGGCGACATCCTCGAGCATCCGGTCGATGCCGTGGTCAGCCCGGCCAACTGCTTCGGCTTCATGACGGGCGGGATCGATCGCTTCTTCAGCGAACGGTTTGGCTGGGAGTTGCAAGATCGCTTGCGCGCGCAGATCGCGCGTGACTGGGATGGCGAGTTGCCCATTGGTCTGGCACTTGTGCTCGAGACCGGCGACGAATCCTGCCCCTTCCTCATCAGTGCCCCGACGATGCGGGCCCCGGTGAGCGTGGCAGGCACGTTGAATGCCTACCTCGCATTTCGTGCCGTCCTTCGGGCAATCAAGCAGCACAATCAAGAAAAGAAGCGTTCAATTCTCAAAGTGGCTTGCCCGGGACTGGGCACCGGCACGGGCGAGATGCCCGCGGCCATCTGTGCCCGCCAGATGAGAGCGGCATACGACGAGGTCGTGGGCCAACGGCGCTTCGAGCCCACGGACGTCAACGACGCCCTGGTACAGCACTATCGATTGCTGCGCGCAGAGGATTAGTGTCTCTCTTTGTGGGTTTTGAAGGAGGCGCGCAAGATTTCAGGCGGCTTCGTCGAGTAGCCTGACGAGGGCTGGCAGAGCGTGATGACGCATATAGAGAGAGGCGTTCATGACTTGCTCTCCT
>JBFWSD010001271.1:0-2684 GCA_050248575.1 Gemmataceae bacterium | reverse complement strand
GATCCGCTGGACCCGGAGCTGCTGAAGAAGGACGCCGACGCCCGCAAGTTCCGCGTCCCTCGCTCGCTCCGCGACGTCGAGCCGCCGGTGAACCTGTGGGTGAAGACGCTTGAGGGGGTGGCGATAGACGCTGCGACGGAGGAGGGGGCATGACCGCCGGTTACGGGTCCTGTCGCCGGACAGCCCCATTTGGTGCTCGCCACAAGTGCGCCCCAACGGGTGAGGGCTCCGCGCCAAACGGGGCGGCCCGTCCGGCGCCACCCGCAAAGCGGTCATGGTGAAACCCCCGAAGACACGCGAGGAGGTGCGTCTTAAAGTAGCCAGCAACTTTGATGTACCAGATGACTTGATCGCAACGTCGCGGGATGAGCGACGATGAGATGATGCCAGGGGAACCCCGACCGATGACCCTGCAGCAGGCGTACTACGAATCACAATTCAAGATTGCCTTCCTGACTGCCAAAGGGGAGGCGTTTCAGACGTTCTTCTCCAAGTTGATGAGCCTTGCGCACAAGGGCGATTTCCTGCCGTCGCGCCCGTGGGGTAACCAGGGCGATCGAAAGAACGACGGGTTCCTGCGATCACAGCGCTGTCTGTACCAAGTGTACGCACCGCTGGAGATGACGGCTGCCGAGGCGCAGAAGAAGATTCAGGAAGACTTCGACGGAGCCATCGAGCACTGGGGCACGCAATTTGACCGATGGGTCTTCGTGCACAACGCGCACGACGGGCTTCCTCCGCATGTCATCGATCTGATGCTGACCCTGGAGCAGGCTTACGGTGTGCGCCTTGAGTCGTGCTCTCTCGAAGAACTGTTGGTTGAATTCCGTGGACTGAGTGACGACGACAAGGCGAGCTGGTTCGGGCCGGCTCCGACGGATGCAATGGTCGCCAAACTCGGCTTCGAAGACCTGCAGCCCGTGCTCGACAGGCTGGCCGCTCAGACGGAGCCGCCCGACGTGGAGGTGCTGGCTGTCCCTATGGGAAAGATCGAGGCGAATGCCCTGACCCAAGCGGAGGAGACCATCCTGCGATCGGGGATGAGGAAGGCACCACTTGTGGCGCAGTTTCTCGCAAAGTGGCACGACGAAACTCTTGGTGAGCGACTGGCCGAAGCGTTCCGGAACGAATACGCGCGACTTAAGCGCGACAACAGGGCCTCCGAGATCTTCGGCGAGTTGCAGTCGTGGGCGGGTGGTTCGCACCTGGGCTCACCCGAGCATCAGGTGGCCGTGTGGGCAATCATGGCCTATTTCTTCGAACGCTGCGACATTTTCGAGGCACCTCGGAGCACGCTGTGATTCTGCCGACCAAGCACCTGTCGCACGAACGGGCCCTGCTGACGGTAGGCGGTTGGATCCTTCAGCGCCTCACGGCGCCAATGACGGTGTCTGCCCTCTGGGAAGCCACCACCAGTCAAAGAGGCGTGACGGGTTCAACGGCGCCCCTGCGGTACGATTCGTTTGTGCTCGCACTCGACCTGCTCTACGCGCTTGGCGTCGTCGATCTGCAGGAGGGCCGGATCCAGAGGACGGCCAGATGATCCACGCAATTTCCAGCACACTCCCAACGTTCAAGCCGCTTGAGTTCAGGCCCGGTCTGAACGTTCTCCTCGCAAAGAAGGAACAAGGGGCGACGAACAAGCAGACGCGGAATCGTGCCGGCAAGACCAGTCTCGTGGAGATCGTGCATTTTCTGATGGGTGCTGAGGGTGGAGCGAAGTCGATGTTTTCGGCGCCCGAGCTCCGGGATGTGACGTTTTCGATGGACTTCGATTTGGCGGGCCAGCGGATTGTCGTCCGACGGTCAACGAAGCCGAGAGCCGGAATCTTCGTGTCAGGATCCGCCCTCAGTAACCAGATCGAGTTCTCCAATGCCGAGTGGCGAGTCGAACTCGGCCGGCGTGTTTTTGGTCTTGACGCAGCGGAAGCCGACGGTCGATCCCCGAAGTTCCGATCTCTATTTGCGTATTTCGCGCGCAGAGCGTCGAATAACCCATTCACGACACCGGAAAAGCAGGCCTCGGACCAGCAAATCGGCGACTGGCAAATGGCCGTGACGTACCTGATGAACCTCGACTGGAGGGTTGCGGCCGACTGGCAGCGCGTGAGGGACCGGGAAAAGACACTCAAGGAGCTCAAGAAAGCCGCGACGGCCGGGGAGTTCAGTGAGGTTGTCGGCACGACGGCTGAACTTCGCACCCAACTGGCGATCGCCGAGGCGAGTTTGGCGGAGGCATCAAAGTCGATGGCGTCGTTCCAGGTGCTAGCGCAGTATGCCGACCTCGAGACTGAGGCCGATGCCCTGACTCGTCAGCTTGCGGACCTGTCCAACGAGAACGTTATCGATCTGGCAACCATCGGCGACCTGCGGCAAGCGATGGCAACCGAAGCGCCGCCGGTACTCACAGATGTCGAGCGCTTGTACAGAGAAGCTGGCGTTGCCCTGCCGGGGTCGGCCGTCAGGCGTTACGAAGACGTCCGGAGTTTCCACGAGTCGGTCGTCAGAAATCGTCGTGACTACCTGGCTGGTGAACTGGCGGCCGCCGAGCAAAGGGTGGTTGACCGCGACCTTGAGCGGCGGACGTTGGACCATCGGCGCGCGGCGATCATGGCGACGTTGCGCACGCACGGCGCGCTTGATCAGTTCACACGACTCCAGGCGGAGGCCGGTCGACTTGAAGG
>JBFWSD010001270.1:0-2688 GCA_050248575.1 Gemmataceae bacterium | reverse complement strand
CGCGTCGCTCGAGCACGGGGACGAGAAGGTAGTGCGACAGGCGGTCACTTCGATTCGCGCACTCAACGTGGCCGACTTCGATGACGCCCTCGGCAGGCTGGCGACGGACGATAAGCGGCCCGTCGGTCTGCGTGTGGCGGCGCTGACGGCCGTCGCGCCGCGGCTGACCAAGCTTGACGGCCCGTCGTTCGACTTCCTGATCAAGTGTTTGAAAGATGAGAGCACGCCGCTCTTGCCCCTTTCGGCCGCCGAGGCGATCAGCAAGGCCAAGCTCGACGATGCACAGCTCAGAGCATTGACTCCGGCGATCGCTGCGGCGGGAGCACTGGAGCTTCCCAACTTGCTTGCCGGCTTCGAGCGCTCGAAGGACGCGGAGGTAGGCAAGCAACTGATCGCCGCGCTCGAGAAGTCGCCCGGTTTCCAGGGGCTTTCCGCGGGCGGCCTGGAACGGGTATTGCGCAACTATCCCGAGGATGTCCGGCAAGCGGCCCTGCCCTTGCTCAAGAAGCTGTCGCTCGACTTCGAGGCGCAGAAGGCCAAGCTCGAGGAGTTGCAAGCCGGGCTGCGCGGCGGCGATCCCGGGCGCGGCAAGTCGGTCTTCGCCGGCAAGAAGACAGCCTGCATCGCCTGTCACGCCGTGAACGGCGAAGGGGCCAAGATCGGCCCGGATCTCAGCAAGATCGGCGCCATCCGCACGCCGCGCGACCTGCTCGAGGCCGTCGTCTTCCCGAGTGCCAGCTTCGTGCGAGGCTACGAGCCCTTCGTGGTCGAGACCAGGGCAGGCCAGATCCATTCCGGCATCATCCTGCGCGATTCCGCCGAGGACATCTTCCTGCTCACGCCCGAACGGGCCGAGCTGCGCATCCGCCGCAGCGACATCGAGACGATTGCCCGCGGCAAGGTCTCGGTCATGCCCCAGGGGCTGGATACGCAGATGACCCGGGCCGAGCTCGCCGACCTGATCGCGTTCTTGCAGAGCTTGAAGTGAGAACCGGTGGCGAGACTTACGGACCAGCCGCCTCCTGAGCGCGGAGACCTTGCCATTCATCGGCCTGAATGGAGCGGGCGATGTCGTTCTTGTCGAGACGCAGGCCCGTCACGGTCTCGACCCAGCGACTCAGATCCGTGGACTTCCCGCGGGCCAGGCGCAAATGAAGGTCTTGCAAACTCAAGGAGCCGTCCGTGCTCTGCTCGCGGAGCCAGCCATCCGCACTGACGTGCACGTTGCGCACGGGACGCCGGAGAGACAGGACAGGGCCCATGGGCTTGCCCGTGGCAGCATGCCAGAAGCGCAGCGACTGCTTGTCGATGTGCCACAGCAGTCGGCCATCGGTGGTGAAGCCGATGTCCCCCTGCGCTTCCCAGTTCACGGCTGCCCCGGTCGCGGCCTTCCAGAGCCGGTAGCGTTTCTTGAAGTCGGCGGTGAGTGCATGTTCGCCGCGCGGGCCATAGACAACCCGGAAGATCTGCTCGTGATGATGCATCTCCGGGACCACTTCCGCGCCCGTGTTCACATCAGCAATCCAGGCCACGGCATTGACGCCGCCGTACAGCAGGCGCGTGCCATCCGGGCTCAGCTCGGCCGACATGATGATGCCGTAGGTCTTGATCTCCGGGCTGACCGGAGTGCCGGTGAGGCCGTCAAAGACCCGCACGAGATTGCCGGTGACCTTGGCCACCAGCACGCGCTGATCGGCGCGCAAGACCGGGCTGCCCTCCAGCTCGAGCCGGCCCAGCAGCTCGCCCGTCTGCGCCTGGCGAATCTCGTTGCCAAGACGCACGTGGACGCCGTCCGGGAAGAAGAGCGGGGCGGCCTTGTCAATGGAATGCGTCCACGCTGAGCCAACGCGTGTCCCCTGCCCCGCGTCCCACAAGTGCATCGAACGATCCTTGCAGGCCGTGAGCAAGTGCCCGCGCGTATTGAAGACGGCGGCCACCACCGGGGCAGAGTGCGGCAGCAAAGAAGATGTTCTCTTGCTGGTGCGGAGATCGACGAGGGCCACCTGATCCGGGTGCACGCTCACGGCGGCCAGCTGGTCGGTCGGCGACAGCGCCAGTGCCGGTCCGCCCAGGTCGGGCTGAATCGCAGCAAACTTATTGTTGCCCGCCTCCCAGACGTGTACGGTGCCCTTGGTGTAGTTCAAGGTGACGATCCAGGCGCCGCGCGGGCTGAAACGCGCGTGCGAGATCGGTGTGTCGAGCATGATCGGCGCGCCCGCTGGCTGCCCGGTAGCCGCCGACCAGAGATGCGCCTTGCCCTCGGCGCCGGCGGTGAGGAGAGTCTGGCCATCCGGGCTGTATTCGGCCGCGAACAGGCCCGCGTCATGCTTAGGCGCGAAGGGCAGCCGCGCTCCTGTCTGCCCGTCCCAGGTTTGCACGTTGCCCTCGACATCGGTCGTGATCACCTTGCGGCCATCCGGGCTGAACGCCGCCGCCCAGATCAGTCGCGGATGCGAAAAGAGTGCGAGGCGCTTGCCCGTGGTCACCTCCCACAAGCTGGCGTTCATGCCGTAAGCCAGTAACCTGCGCCCGTCGGGGCTGAAGCATGCGGTATGCGCTTCCTGTCCATGCGCGAGCTGTTTTTCCAGCTGGCCCGTCGCTGTGTTCCACAAGAAAAGGGTGCCATTGAGGTGGACCGAGACCGCGCGCTTGCCGTCCGGGCTGAAGGCGGCATCGACGACTTGAATC